>JBKCGI010000120.1:0-29703 GCA_046303515.1 Flavobacteriia bacterium
CCTACTCTTCCTCTTAATTGGTGCAATTGAGACAAGCCAAAACGTTCGGCACTTTCAATAATCATCACGGAAGCATTTGGAACGTTTACTCCTACTTCAATAACCGTTGTTGCCACCATAATTTGCGTTTGTCCTTTTACAAATCGCTGCATTTCAAAGTCTTTCACATCAGGTTTTTGCTGTCCATGAACTATGCTAATTTGATATTGAGGCATAGGAAAAGCCCTTGAAATTGATTCAAAACCAGCCATTAAATTGTGGTAATCTAAGGTTTCAGATTCAGCAATTAGAGGGAAAACAACATAAATCTGCCTCCCTAAAGCGATTTCTTTGCGCATAAAATCAAAAACTGCCAGACGAGAAGCTTCAAAACGATGTTGCGTTGTAATTGGTTTTCTCCCTGGTGGTAATTCGTCAATGACTGAAACATCCAAATCTCCATACAAAGTCATTGCTAATGTCCGTGGAATTGGAGTTGCTGTCATTACTAAAATGTGAGGCGCTAAAGTATTTTTCTTCCATAACTTAGATCGTTGAGCAACACCAAAACGATGCTGTTCGTCAATAACAACCAAGCCTAAATTTTTAAAAATCACTGGATCTTCGATTAAGGCATGCGTTCCGATTAAAATATCGATTTCGCCCTTTTCTAAGGCTTCGTGTAGTATTTTTCGCGCTGATTTTTTAGTTGAACCAGAAAGTTTTTCAACTCGTAAACCAATCTTTTCACCTAATTCTTTCAAGGATTCAAAATGTTGTTGGGCTAAAATTTCGGTCGGTGCCATCATTGCAGCTTGAAAACCAGTTCCAACCGAAATCAACATTGCTAAAAAAGCAACCATGGTTTTTCCACTTCCTACATCACCTTGTATCAAACGATTCATGTGCAAACCATTTCTACAATCTTGGCGAATTTCCTTAATTACTCTTTTTTGAGCACCTGTCAATTCAAATGGAAGGTATTTGTTGTAAAATTCCAAGAATACATCTCCCACTTCATCAAAAACAAAACCTTTATTTTTTTGAAGGGAAATTTGCTTACGCAGCAACAATTCTAATTGCAAGAAAAATAATTCTTCAAATTTTAAGCGGAAAGAAGCTCTTTTGGCTAATTCTTCATTTTGAGGATAATGAATTTGCTTTACAGCTGTTTCGCGTTCTAATAAGTTTAATTCTAAGGTAAGTTTCCGAGGGAAAATTTCAACCAATTGATTTTTAAGAAGTTGAACTAAAGTTGCTGTAAGTTTTTCAATACCTTTAGAATGTAAACCTTTTGAACTTAATTTTTCCGTACTACGATAAACAGCTTTTAAACCTTTTAATGGATCCGTTTTGTCTAACTCTTGAATTTCTGGATGAGCAATTTGAAAACTCGAGCCGTATATTTTTGCCTTACCGTACACTTGGTACATGACATTCAATTTCAAAGTTGGTTTCACATATTTGATACCAGCAAACCAAACTAAATCTATGATTCCAGTTGAATCCTGAAATTTGGCAACCAAACGTTTGTTTCTTGCAGTTCCAACTTCTTCAACTTTAATTAAAATACCCTTTATTTGAGCAAATGAATCTAGATATGGAAGTTCTGAAACCGTATTAAAGGTAGAACGGTCAACATATCTGAAAGGGAAATATTCAAGTAATTGCCCAAAATTATATATACCCAATTCTTTTTGAAGTAATTCGGCACGTTGAGGACCAACTCCCTTCAAAAATTCAATAGGTGTATTCAGAAATTCAGACATTGAAGCAAAAATAAGGATTTTTCGAAAGCTAAAGCAATAGAACAGAAAAAAGACTCTCAAATATCTTTGAAAGTCTTTTTTTGAAATCTAAGAATCAAATTTATTTTAGGTGGGTTCTAAAATCTAAATTGTATGTCATCCCAATCTGCAAAGTATGATTTCGCTCTTGTTTAATTCCATCAGTCTTAATGACATATTGATTCAAATAGCCCAATTGAATATTGAAATCTTTTGAAAATCTCCAGCCTAAAGTAGCACATAATCGATTCTGATCTAAAACATTTTTACCTATTCCTTTGCCGAAGCCAATAAAAACTTCATCATATAAACTCAAAAATAAAGTGTTGTCTATCATTTCTTTCTTACTGATGGGCAAATTAAGCATAAACCGATAGCGAATGCGTTGACGAAAATTAAATCCATCTAAGGTATAATTGTCACTTGAGTTTATAATCCAATTCTCAACAAATCTTTGCTCCAAGCGATATCGATGTTGAAATTCTATTCTTCCATTCTTATTTTTCAAAATTAATTGTTGCCAAACGCGATGTTCATCATAGGTTTTAGCGATAGGCTGTTGTCCATAAGGATAAGTTTTTATCCAACCATAACCTGCTGTAAATTGTAAACCATTTTTAGCATAATAATCTACCCCCAAACGCATTAAAGATTGTTGCCAAGATTCAAAAAAATCAGATCTACGCCATTGATACTCTGTATGAATTCCAATTTTTTCAGTAATTCTATGATTTCCGAAATACATTGTCCAAGCATTTGATTGACTCACAATTTCTTTTTGAGAAAAAGACAAAAAATCTAAAACTACCGTAAAAATTATTAGTTGAATTTGTTTGAGATACCTATTCATAATAAATAAATATTAAGTTTATAAAACTATTATTATTTCAATTTCTTTGTTGAAAGGGGGTGCTTAGAAAATGATTTATGATTTTTCAATCCAGTAATTTTAAAATCATTCCCTCTTTCAATTGATTCATTTCTATAATGAGTTATAAAGGCTATAAATGAGTGATCAATTAACTTACATTCGCTAAAATTTATTTCCACAACATCCTGAAGTTCTAGTCTTTCCATCATTTTTTTAAACCCAATCAGATTTGAAAACAATGCTACACCCTGTATTTTAATACTAATCATTTGGTCGTTTTGATTTACTTCATATTTAGCTTTAAATAAATTATTAAGTTTTGCACCATTAAAAAAGTGAAATAACAATTCAACTATTATTCCAGCTGCAATCCCTAACAGTAAGTCTTCCAAAAGTGTAACAGCAATGGTTACAATAAATATAGCCAATTGCTCTTTTCCGATTTTGTACACATGAACAAATTCTTTTGGAGCAGCTAATCTAAAGCCTGCATAAATCAGCATCGCTGCAAGAGCAGCATTTGGAATCATTTCAATTACAGGAATTAAAAGTAACATGGCAAGTAACAGAAATACACCATGAAAAAAGTTAGACCACTTTGTTTTTGCCTGAAAATTGACATTAGAAGAACTACGTACAACTTCAGAAATCATTGGAATACCTCCCAAGAAACCCGAAAGTAAATTCCCAACTCCTTGTCCTTTTAAATCACCATTATAATCAGAAGCTCTTTTGTATGGGTCTAAATTATCAATTGCTTTTACCGTCAATAACGATTCTAAACTACTTACAAATAAAAACATAAAAACATATTTCCAAAAAGCAAAAGTTGTTATAAAATCAAAATTAGTATGAAACGCTATAGATCCCCAAAAGTCACCAATTGTAACTAAAGAATACTCACCTTCCGTAGATTTAAAATGCCAGTAAAATGCTAAGGGAATTGTTAGCAATAGCACAATCATTGGTGCGGGAATTTTTTTAAAAAATTTGCTTTTTAACTTAGGTAAAGTGAACATCAAAGAAATTGCAATTAAACCTACAACCGCAATGTGCCAATGTGCATGCGTAATAAATTTCGGGATATCCATTAGTAATTCCAATGGCGTTTCTCCCTTATACATACTTGGGTTATCTCCTAATAAAACAGGAACTTGTTTAGCTATTATAATGATTCCAATTGCTGCGAGCATACCATGCACAGCCGAATGAGGAAAGAAATCGCTTAAGGAACCAAATTTTAGAAATCCGAATAAAATTTGAAAAAGAGCCATTACCACGATAATAGTTCCAACAACAAATAATGCTTTTTCAGGGCCGCCAAATTGAGGTTGACTAAATTCTAAAACAGCTGCAGAACAAACAGTAATTAAGCCTGCAGCTGGACCCTTGATTGTTAGCGCTGAAACATTGAAAAAACTAGTAAAAACTCCTCCTATTATAGCTGTCAAAACCCCCATCGCAGGTGGAAAACCACTTGCTTTTGCAATTCCTAAACTCAGCGGAAGCGCAAGTAAAAAAACCATAAAACCAGAGGTGATATCTGCTTTCCAATTTTGTATTAATCCAGCTAACCCTTCTGCTGGTATATTCTTTATTTTTTTCATTTTATTTATTATTAAATATTTATAAATTCTTTTTTACTACGCCATCATACGTTTTTATGAATGGCCCTAGGAATAATTTGGAATAAATCCTAATTAAGGATAATCCATTTACAATCAAGCTTAAAGACACGCAAATCGCTAAAAAATATTGATCTTCATGAATGTGTGAAAAAACTAAATCTTCCCCGATAAAAGTAGGACTAATTGGAAATCCAGCCAAAACTAAACAAGCTACTAAAAACAGAAAAGCATAATTTGGATGTTCACTTGAATAACCGTAAAATTTACTAATTGATATTTTCCTAACTTTAGATTGAAGCATTTCTAAAGTGATATGACCAAATATTCCTGCAACCACAACTCCACTTAAGTACCAAATATGGTGCGTAAAACTAAAATGCTCATTGTAAGAAACTGCTAGAGCAATCCAAAGATGATTAAAAACCACCAACCACCAACTTAAGAAAACATTTCTTCTTTCTGAAAACGATTTGAAGACAAACAACAAACCAATCAAGGCAAAAATAAATGGCATATTGTGGATTAATTCTTTACTTAAATGAGATTCAAAGAAATGCAAAGTAATGCCAGTTAGGAAAATTAAAATTGCAAGAACCAACAAAACTGGATGCTTTAAGAAATTAAATTTCCTTCCAATTTGCTTGATTGGATTCCACAGAAAAGTAAATTGTAAACTATCTAAATTCCATTCCTTTAAACTTAAAATATAGATTGCATATTCAAACCTTTTTGGCCAAGAATCTTCGATTGTTTTTTTCTTTGGATTGAAGTTAAAGAATTGTTCTCTAATTTTATAAGTCACCGCTGAAGGTGAAATCAGCAATTGGTAGGTTCTTAAAAATGCATTTCCAACAATATGTACTAATGCAACATCTTCAAACCCTAGGGCAAGTTCAATAAAAATTAAACCAATTTGTGTTAACGAAGAATAAGCAATTTGACTTTTAATGTTTGATTGAACGCGAGAAGTTAGCATACTTAAGACAGCAGTTATCAAACCAAAAATAACTACTACAACTCTCATGGAATATTGTTGTTCCCAAAAATGATGCGTTCTAAGCAGTAAAAATGCTCCAACATGAACGGATAATGAGCCATAAAAAACAGCACTTGATGGCGTTGGACCTTCCATGGCCCTTGGCAACCAAGAAGAAAAAGGAAAAATTGCTGATTTAGCCATTGCCGACAATAATAACATCATCGAAATACTAACTCCAATCCAACTGTGCTGCATCAAATGTTCATGTACGATTTCGTAATTATTTAACTTAATGAAAGAAATGTTTTCATGCCATAGATGATGACTCAACCACATTGCCAATAAAATTCCCACATCTCCAATTCTGTATACAAAAAAGACTTTTACAGAATTTTTAACAGGCAAATATCTGTCTCTGTAGAATGCGATTAGCAGGAACGATGAAATCCCCAAAACTTCCCATCCAACAAATAAGGTTTCCAAATTTCCTGAACATACAACAATTGTATATCCAATGTAAAAAAACAATAAGGTACTAAAGAATCGTTTGAAACCTTCCTCACGGTGCATGTAATATTGACTATATTTTGCAATCAGAAGTGTGATAAATCCACCAATTAAAAGGTAAGCAACACTAATTTTATCAAAATAAAAATCGACATAAAATTCGTAGCCAATTGATTTAAAAACTGTAAACTCCTTTAAGTTGAATGGTTTAGCTCCATTGTAAATCCAAATTGAACTAAATGTAAGTAGAACCAAAAAATGAACTAAAACCGTTAAAAAAGTATTCCAAGCAATTGGTTTCTCCTTTGATTTTGGTAAAATATTTCCGATCACAAAACCAATCAAAGGAATTAAGACGAGTAATTGAACTATACCTTTCATCATGATGCTTGATTTTTAATTACGGGTAAATTATCTATAGAATTTTCAATCAAATTGCTTAAATTATTCTTCATCTCTAATTCAATTTCTTGAATTGCATACGGAATAAAAGCTCTTTTTTCGAAAACAGAAAATGTATTCGTTTCAGGATTACAAGCAACCAATTTTACCCAATCCTTTTCAAACCAATTGTAGGTTGCAGGATTCTTTTTGATTGTTTCTAAAACAACTTTAGGAAAATGTTCTACAATAACCATCAAGCGAATAGGATCATGAACTTCAATCATCTGTTTAGGTAAACCTGTTCTTAAATCACCATCTGTTCCGTTAGCAACTCCAATTAATCCCATAACATTATGAGGTAATTTTGTTCCTGCACCTAAATTATAATTGTCAACTCTTGAAAAATAATATTCCAAATTGATTCCTCCACAAACTGGAGCGACAGCATTTAAGATATTTAACAAATATTTCCCTTCAGGGTCAACTTGATAATCAAAGGAATTTAAAAAAGATCGTCTATCTAAAAACACATTCTGAGTGAACGTTCTTCTGCCCACAATCGCAAGCGCATTTGTTGCATGATTTAATTCTGGACGAGGTTCAAATAAAGAAACAGACCTCTTTTTTATAGCCTTGTGAATGTTTTCAAGAGATTTTTTAGAGTTGATCGAAACAAATCTTCTCGAACGTTCCTTCGCATTTTTGTCCAAAGCAAGCAAGAATGAATTCACATTTTTTTGATGTTCGACTTTATTTACCTCATTCAAAACATCCGTATCAAAGAAAAACATTTCATCGCGAGAAGTATCATGTAAAGCGCCAATAAACTGCGTTGAATCAGGGATATCAATTCCTCTTTCTGCCAAAATTGCTCGTACTTCAGTTTTGTTTGCCATATAAGAAACAACTCTTGCGTTTACAGAACCTGGTCGACCAGAGCAAGCACCACAATCATATCCTGCATAATGTGTATTGTTAACACTTGTTGATCCATGTCCAATTGCATAAACAATTGATGCGAAATTTTTCACTAAGCCAATACTTTTTAGCAGTCCTTCCACTCTATCAGCCATTTCCTCAACTTTAAATCCAACTTGTAATCCTTCGTGTAAATGGTTATCTATATTATCAATTGACAAAGTTGAATTTGGATCCATGTGCATTGTTGAAGCACTTGTTGAAGCATTCATTGTTGGTCTAAAAATTGACAATGCTAAACGTATTCCTGACCACAAACCGATTGTGTGAGTTAGAACCCAACCAACAATTAAAGAATGTGATTGCTTATTGAAGTGAAAATCCTTTTTCTTAACTGAGGAGGCTGATTTTTCTTGAATCAAAAATTTTGGTGTAACTGGCGCAGGACAAACCTTGGTGTGAAATTTTCCATTTTCAGGCTGAAAATAAAATTCAACGTTAAAATGTCCCGCTGTTCCAAATGTTTCTGAGCTAGGCACAACTTGTTCTACGTATCTTCTAATAGAACATTCTCTATCATCGATACAAAAAATTGCTTGAAAATCTTTATTTTTTTTACTTGAACCTCCAGGATTATTATCTCTAATCCCTTTTAAAACTTGATTATAGTAAGTCCATTCGTAAGCCTCTTGCCAGATTTCTTTGAGTACATCATTTTTTGTTCTTTTTACCTCAGAAAATAAATCGACAGGTAATTTGCTAACTTTCGAACCTAAAGGAGCCCAAATATCACCAAATTGTTGGTCCAAAGCATCAATTTCTAAAAGCAACTCAACCTTGATCAAATCAATTAAGGAAATTGAACGTTTGTCTAATAATGATTGTGGATTATCTTCAATAACTGCAACAATTCCTGACCATCCTGGGTGTGCAAATTGCTGGTCAAATAGATAATGTTCATACAATCCCTCATCGCCAACCAGAATATTGAGTAAGGTTTCAATTTTCAGTTTAGGTGTTAGTAACAGTTTTTTTACCCTTGGAGATTTAAAGATCCCAACCAAAGAATTTTTTTCTAAATCTCTAAGTGATTTCATAAAATCCTTGGAGTAGCCAGGAAAATTCCAAATGGCAATCCCTTGATCTAAATAACTCGCAATTAGTCTAAATAAAAAAGGATGAACTTTTGCATCTAAATCAATATTAAACTTAACTTTCCAATGGTCTCTTAATGTTCCAATTCTAGGAAGTGCATAATTTAACTCTTGTGCTTCAAATAATTGTGAAAGGTATTGTTCTTTATTTTCTGCACCTTTCTTAGTAGCGACAACACGCTCTAAAACTTCTTTTGAAATTTGATTGGTCATGAATAATTCACGATACTCTTTGAACCTCAAATAAGTTTTATATCCAAAAATTTTGTTCGCCTTTACAAGTGCAAGGTGAAATGACTCTTGCTGAAAGGCATGTAAGGTATTGTGATGAATAAAATCCTTTAGCGGTGCTTGTGCTGGTAAAAAATGTTTTAACTTGTGGATGGTATGATCCAAGTCAATTTTTTCTTTATTTTCGCTCATAATACATTCTTTTTGAATATATCATTGAAGCATAAATCTCCGTAAATTTTAATTTATTTTTCATGATATAATTTTATTAATAAAACTTGATGATTAAATCGAAGAATTATTAAATATCATATCAAAATATGCCTTACTAGCAACCACCTTGGTACAGATTGCTTTGTTATTTCAACTAAATTATATTTCTTTAATTGAATTTTAAGTGTACTTGTTTTTTTGTTTTCAAAAGAAATAAAATCGAAAAAATCAAAATTTGAAATAAAATGAAAACCTTCATCTTCAACATCTTCTTCGAAATTTTCTTCTGCACCTTCATTCACAAATTGAATCAAAGAATCATCAATACTTTTGTACGAATGAAATTTGTTTTCTTCTGTTTTTTGCTGTGAAAATTTATGATAGTATGTTATAAAATTGGGAAAAAATAAATTTACAACTAACAAGACTGCTGCAGTAAAACCTAATATTTTCCCTATAAGTAATCTTCTCATAAAGTGCAAATTTACAACATTCAGCAGACTTTTTGATATTTTAGCAAAAAAATAACAAGACGAGAATAAAATTGGATCAATTTGCTTTGCATATTAATAAATGCTTAATTTTGTGCAAAATTCTTAAATTCAATCAATGAAAACAATTATTTCCCCTTCAGTATTATCTTGTGATTTCGCTAATATTCAACGTGATGTTGAAATGATAAATAATAGCAAGGCCGATTGGTTTCATGTTGATGTAATGGACGGCGTTTTTGTACCAAATATTTCTTTTGGTTTTCCAGTTATTGAAGCAATAAAAAAACATGCAACAAAACCTTTGGATGTGCACATAATGATTCAAAATCCTGATGCTTATATCAAAGATTTTAAGAAATGTGGAGCCGACATCTTAACTTTTCATTATGAAGCTTCAACTCATGTGCATAGAACTATTCAAGCGATAAAGGCCGAAGGAATGAAAGCAGGTATCGCCTTAAATCCCCATACACCAGTTTTTCTAATACAAGATGTTATCGCTGATTTGGATTTGGTTTTGATTATGTCTGTAAATCCTGGTTATGGTGGCCAAAAATTTATTCAAAATGCTGTTCAAAAAGTTGCAGATTTGAAAAAGATGATCGAAGCGCACAACCCAGAATGTATCATTGAAGTGGATGGTGGAGTAAATTTAGAAACAGGTAAAGAATTGGTTGAAGCTGGCGCTAACGCTTTAGTGGCAGGAAGTTTTGTTTTTGGCTCAGCAAATCCAAGTCAGACGATAGCTGAATTAAAATCTTTATAGATTTTTTTTAATTTTTCGCTGAATCATATACACTGCAGAAATACCCAAAACACCACCAATAATGGTGTGAAATTCAAGTTTTTCATCGAGTAAAACATAAGACGACAATGCTGCGGAAAACGGGACTAAAAAGATAAAACTACTTGCTTTTGCAGAACCTAATTTTGATGTGGCGTAAAAATAAATCGTTGTTGCTAAGCTTGTTACGATTGCTCCGCCAAAAAATACATTTCCCCAAAATTTAATTTCTCTGATTTCGAAAGTAGCCTTAAGACTATAAAAATCTAAGAATGGCATCAAGGATAAAAACGTTACCAAATACATCCACAAGCTAAAGCTAAAAGGCGAACCATAATCATTTGATTTGGCGGTAAAACGACTCATAATCGACCAAATCAAAGCGGAACCTAAAAAATAAAGGTTTCCACTATTGAAAAGAACATCAAAACTCACCCATATTTTCAGTAAAACACAACCTGCTAATAAACCTAAAATTAAACCAATTGTTTCATTGGTGTTTGGTTTTTTCTTTGCAATAATTAGACTTAAAAAATAAGCCATGATTGGATTTAATGTTGTAACCAAAACACCTCCTGCCCCAGCCGTTCCTTTTGATAAACCTAAAAACATGAGGTAACTGTAGAAAGCCAACATAAAACCAGAAATCAAGACAAATGGAATTCCTTTTTTACTAATTTTTAATGGAATTTTTAAAATGAAGAGAATTGGCAATAAGGTCAAAAATACAACTGAATAACGATAAGCTGTCAACACAATTGGATTGCTATACCCAGAAATTACTTTAGCAGATGGCCAAGACAATCCCCAAAAAACCATGGAGATCAACATTGCGATAAGTAAAGAGTTTTGGTTTTTCAATTGTTATCTGTTAAAGATTTTACAATTTTAGCTATTGATTTTACTTCCTTCACATACTCAATCGAAGGTCCAGCACACCAAACGGTTTGATAGGTTTGACCAAAAGCAGCTTTTTGCAGACTTTTCATTCCTCTTAAAAAAGTAAGGGCTTTCAGCCATTTTTTGATTCTTTTATTTTTATTCAAAAATTTCTCCAACCAAGATTGTTCCGTACCAATTTCTTGAACATAAGGTGTATTTATGACTGTGCATGGAGTTCCTGATAGTTTGGTTGTCATCACAATATCTTTTGCTCCAAAATCAATACAAGCATTTTTATAATCTATCGTTACAGGACTTTCTTCTGAAGCAATAAAAATAGAACCTATGGAAACTCCGGCAATACCCAAATTCATTCGTTCTTCATAAATTTCATAATTACCAATTCCTCCTGCGGAAATGATTGGCAAAGTACAATTTGCCTTTAAATCTGAAATCAATTGTGAAAAGCTCAAATTTCCAGCATGACCTCCTGCTTCTTTACTTACAGCAATTAAACCATCTGCACCTAATTTTTCGACTTTCTTAGCGTATTTAATTTCAGTGACATCACAAAAAACTAAAATATTATGCTCATGCGCTTTTTTAATTGTTTCTTCAGGTGAACCTAAAGATGTAATGATGAAAGCAACTTTTTCTTCACAACAAATCTGTAATTGCTCCTCTAAACGAAAATTAGATTTATTTACAATCAAATTAATTCCAAAAGGCTTGTTTGATTGTGATTTTATTTCTCGTATGGCAGATCTTAACTCCTCATTTGTACGGTAATTTAATGCTGGAATAGCAGCTGTAATTCCCGATTTTAAGGCAGCTACAGTCATTTTAACATCCGAAATCAAAAACATTGGAGCTAAAATGATTGGATGTTCAATGTTTAAAATTTCTTTAAGACTTTTCATTTAGTAAAACAACATTTGACAATTCTTTTTGAATTAACTAGTCATAAAACTCAAACTAGAATCTGTTTTAGATAATGTCTGAGCGTTTACACATAGTACTGGAATCTTCAAATCATTGACAATCAAATTTTGGATGAATTTTTCAAACATTGGCATCAACGCGTCCGAGAAATAAGTTGCAGCAATTAAATCTGCATTTTCCTTCTTTGCATAGTCCAATATGTAATTCATAAAATCTCCTTTGGAAACATTTCCTAATTCAATGTGATGCTTAACGCCATGTTCAAGAAGATGTTTTTTAGCGAGAATAATACTGTTGTTTTCTTTATGTTTCAAGAATTCATCATCGTGATGCCTTCCAATTAAATGCAATTCAGCACCATAAGTTTTACACAATTGCGAGGCGAATTTAATCACTTGAAGGCTTTTGTTTTCAATGGAATAAGGTAAAACTATTTTATTGATTTCCTTAATTTTCACATCATCTTGTAAAACAATAAATGGCGTAGAGGAATTACTGATTATTTTTACAGTATGACCTCCAAATATTTTCTGACTTAAAGTCAAACCATGCGTACCCATTATAACGTAATTCGCATGATTGGTATCAGCCATTTTTCCTATATCTTCAAAAGGATCACCTACAAAAACATTTTCAGAAAGGTGGATATTACTATTGTCAACATTTAAATGGTTGATGTAATCATCTAACAACATTTTATTTCTTTTGACAAGTTCTCTATCACTTACGACATGAATTAGAGTGATATCACCACCTGATTGTTTGGCTAAAGATATTGCATTTTCAACTGCATTTTTACTTACTTCGGAAAAATCAAAAGGTACAAGGTATTTCATGGTATTACTAATTTTACAGTACGAAAATAGTTATTTTTAATTCAAAATCAAAATAATTTATATCTTTACTTAAATAAAAAACAAAGCATGGCATCACACTTAGATAAAACCACTCACGCTTTTGAGCGTATCAATAAAGCCCAAAGTATCATCGAAATTGCAGATAAAATCCGAAATAAAAAAGAACTAACTACTATAACAAAAAGTCGTTTAAAATTTGACCTAGAAGTAAATCAAGAAGGAATTGATAGTCGTTTAGATTTGTTGAAAGAAGAAATGCATCAAGAATTTCCTTTTTTGAATGGATCTCAAAAATTGGAAGATTTTAAACGTTTAGAAGGAAATATTGAAAATTATATCGGAATGTCTCAAATTCCAACAGGGGTTATGGGTCCAGTGAAAGTTTTAGGAGCCAATGTTGAAGGCGAGTTTTATGTTCCATTAGCGACAAGCGAAGGCGCATTGGTTGCTTCCTATCATCGTGGAGCAAAAGCCTGTTATTTGGCGGGAGGAGCAACATCAATTTGTTTAGTTGAGGGTGTACAAAGAAGTCCACTTTTTAAATTCGAACACATCGGCGATTTAGGAATATTTTTGTCGTGGGTTTTGAATCATATTCAAGATTTTAAACGTATTACAAACGAAAAAAGTAATTATGCTCAGTTGTTGGATATGCGCTCAAACATTGAAGGAAACCATTTAATTTTAACCTTTGAGTATTTAACGGGTGATGCTTCTGGACAAAATATGGTAACAATTTGTACAGATGCCATTTGTCATTATATCATTGAAAATGCTCCTTTAAAACCAATCGTTTGGTTCATTGAAGGAAATTATTCTGGAGATAAAAAAGCTACAGCGCTTTCATTTACAAACGTTAGAGGGAAAAAAGTTTCTGCTGAAGTAAAATTATCGGCAAAAATTGTCGAAGAAGTCTTAAAAACTACTCCTCAAATGATGCACGAATATTGGCTATCTTCTACCATGGGGGTTATTCAGAGTGGTGCAGTCGGAGCGCAAGGACATTACGCAAACGGACTAACAGCACTTTTTATTGCCACCGGACAAGATGCAGCTTGTGTAGCTGAAGCAGCCACTGGAATTACGAGAATGGAATTGTGCGAAGATGGATCTTTATATGCAAGCGTTACTTTACCCAATTTAATCGTTGGAACCGTTGGTGGTGGTACTTCCCTCCCAACCCAGCGCGAATGCTTGGAAATGATGGGGTGTTATGGTGTCGGAAAAGCTCGAAAATTTGCTGAAATCTGTGGAGCTGTTGTTTTGGCGGGCGAATTATCGATTGCTGCGGCACTTTCAGCTGGACATTTTGCCTCTGCTCACCAAAATTTAGGTCGCAAAAAATCTTAGTAATGAGACAAAGTTTCCTATTTAAAAATATACCCAACATACTTTCTTTTTATAGGATTTTGGCTTTGCCATTTTTAATTTACAGCGTTTATCACTCTAAAGATGAGCTTTTTATTTTGCTTTTATCCATCAATCTGATTACTGACATTTTAGATGGTTTAATTGCTCGAACATTCAAACTAGAAACAGAATTCGGAGCCAAACTTGATAGTTTTGCAGATATCGGTACGCTTCTAATGGCTTTTGCAGGAATGTTTTTTTTGAAAAGAGATTTCTTTGATATTCATGCCTATGAATTTTTAACCATTTTTGGATTTTATGTCGCGGTGCATGTTATTTCCTGGTTAAAATTTAGAAGAAGTCCGAGTTTACATTTGTATTCCAACAAAATATTAGGTTACATACAAGGAATATTTATTTTCACCTATTTTAATTTTGGATACAATGCGATTTACTTCTACTTTATGATTTTTGCAAGTATTATAGCCTATTCCGAAGAAATCATTTGTATTTTGTATTTGAAAGAAATGAAATCCAATGTCAAAACATTTTTTCACCTAAAACAAGATGGAAAAACTCTTAATTGATATCTATATCATTTTAGGAATCTACTTTTTCTTAGGTGGAATTGGGATTGTTTTGATTAACCGCAAAAAAGAAGATAAAGCTGAAAAACGAAATCGTTGGGTGAAGTTTTGGGTGTATTTAGGCATAGTTAACACGCTAATTCTCTCAATTTACCTAGATTATATTTTCTATGTTAGTATATTATTTTTAGTGATCGGACTTTTTGAAATAATAAGTATAAATAAAAATGGTTTATCTGAAAAATTTATTTTCCCTTTAATCATTTACATTACTTTGGCATTTTTCTTTTTGAAATTCACCCTTATACCTAAAGAAATTGTGCTTTTAGTTTATTTATTTGTGCTAACATTTGATGGTTTCTCTCAGATATTTGGGCAACTTTTTGGCAAATCGCAAATTCTAAAAAAAATCAGTCCGAATAAAACTTGGGAAGGTTTTTTTGGTGGATTTTTAGCCGTTTTTCTGACTGCCTACTTATATTATTCTAGTCAAAATAATTATCAAACTGAACTAAAACACCCATTATTTGTAGCACTAACCCTTTCGATATTAGCTTTTATAGGTGATATATTAGCATCTTTTTATAAAAGAATAAATTCAGTCAAAGATTACAGTAAAATAATTCCGCAACATGGAGGAGTTTTAGATCGATTCGACAGTCTTATCTTTGTGGGTGCAAGCATGCAAATTTTTGAAACCTTTTTTTAAATAAATTTAATGAACGAATTCAGTAAACCAGAAGAAAACAATGCCTCTTTTTTGAAAAGGTTTTACATTTATCAAAAAGAACGATTTCCATTTATTTCTCATGGGCTTTTAGTTGCCTCTTTTACTTTTTCGGCTATCGCCTACTCTTTGATGTGCCGAGGCGAAAGTGAATTTGTTTCTTGGAAAAACTATGCTGTAGCGGTTTTCACAACTTTCACCTTATTCTTATTGGTGCGGATTTTTGACGAATTCAAAGACGCCCAAGACGATGCAGCCTACCGAAGAGAACTTCCTGTTCCAAGAGGTGTAATGAAACTCAGGGAATTGATGTGGATAGGAATTATAGTTGCAATTCTCCAAATAACTGTAAACGCCTTATTTTTTCCAAAATTATTAATCATTTACGCAATCATCATCGTCTATTTGAGTTTGATGGGAAAAGAATTCTTTATTCCAGAATGGTTGAAAAAACATCAATTTTGGTACATTACTTCTCACATGTTTATTATTCCATTGATTGATATTTTTGCCAGCGGAATGGATTGGATGTACCAAGGTCTTGCCGCTCCTATCGGTTTAATCTTTTTCTTTTGTGTTTCCTATATGAATGGAATTGTTTTGGAAATCGGACGAAAAATCAAAATTGAAGGCGATGAAAAAGAGGGGGTGTTAACTTACACCAAACAACTTGGATCAAAAAAAGCAATTTACACTTGGATTTTAGTACTTTTCTTAACTTTAGTTTTAAGTTTATTTGCAGCTTATTATGCGAATCAAAGTACCGAATCTTATTTTGTTTTAGGAAGTGCATTCTTGATTTGTGTCACTCCTGGAATTTTATTTCTGAAACAAGAAAGTGCCAAAAAAGCCAAATTTATCGAATATGCATCTGGTTTGTGGGCTATTGTGATGTATCTCGCTTTAGGCGGAATCCCGATGTTGTTGAAGATGTTCGGGGTGAGTTAAGGGATTATAAAAACACAAATATGAAATACACGTTTAAAGTTTTAAAAATAGTGTTGCTTACAGCAATAGGAATATTTATAATATTAAACCTTCTAAATATTTTTTTTCCATGGCAATATTATCCAAGTCCAGAAAAAGAGGGTCCACTACCCGATTTAAGAACGGCAAGAGAAAAAAAATTTTGTGATAGTTTACTTCAGCACGGTTATTATGATGTTGAACTAAGGGTTCTACATATTATAGACTCAGAAGGTCAAATTAAAATGCCACATTGGCTTTTTTACAAAAAACAGAAGCCTATTAGTTGTGAACAAGAAGATAGTATAAATTACAATAATGCTCAATTATTAGCACAGTTAATTACTTTCTATGTTGAGGATAGTATTATTTTTGAAAATGAATTCTACATTAACTATAGAGATGTAAATGACGATAATAATGAATTTATGAAAAGAGACCGAAATGAAATATGTGGCTTTGATGTTGTGAAAATTGGTAAAAATCGTTTCAAACGCATTTATAATCGACCAAGAACTTCAGGTATACAACCTTTCATTCCCGATAATTGGATAGGTAAAACATCTTTATGTTTGTCACCTGATTGAAATTAAAATTGAAAACAGTTATTTTCATTGAAGATATTTCAGGTTATTTGATAGTTTATTTTTTTCAACTCCTAACTAATAACTCCTAACTCCTAACTCCTAACTAAAAACTAACTAAACCCTAAACCCAATCACCAAAATATCATCCACTTGCTCCAAATCACCTTTCCAATCTTTGTGTTTTTGTTGCAATATTTCGTTTTGTTCTGACATTGGTTTTAAGTAGATAGAAGTCAGTAATTGTTTGAATTGACTGTATTTGAACTTCTTACCTCCACGATAACTTTCAGGTCCACCAAATTGATCGGCGTAACCATCCGTAAAAATATAGATGCAATCACCTTTTTCCAATTGAATATCATGATTAAAGAATAATTTGGATTCGTAATTACCATAATCTGCTCCAATCGCCTTTTTATCAGCTTTGTATTAAATTAATTCACCTTTTCTTACAATGTACAATGGATTATTTGCTCCAGCATACTGCATTTTCATTTGTTGTAGATTAACGGAGCACAAAGCAACATCCATCCCATCTTTGATAGAGTTTAAATTCTTAATTAATTGTTCATTGAGATACGTTAAAGCTTCAGCAGGAGAATTAATTTCTTTTACCTTCAAACTTTGATTCAAAATCGTATTTCCAATAATGCTCATCAAAGCTCCAGGAACTCCATGACCAGTGCAATCTACAGCCCCAAAAACAGCTACAGTTTCGTCAGAATCTTTTCCTGTAGGAGTTAATTTCACAGTTGAAAACCAATAAAAATCTCCACTAACAATATCTTTAGGTTGGTAGTAAATGAAATAATCATCAAACACTTGATCAATGCGCTCTTTTGGAGGTAAAATTGCTTGTTGAATGCGTTGTGCATAGTTTAAACTCGAAATGATATCCTCGTTTTGATTGGCAATAATTTCATTTTTTTCAGCCAATTTCTCATTTGATTTTGCCAAAGCGAGTCTAGAAATAATTTCTCTTTTAGTTAAACTCGTTCTTGTTTTGATCAATAAAATAGTGAACAATGCAACAGACATCGTCAACAAACCTCCGTTGATTAGCACTTCTTCCAACTTCAATTTACCAAAAATTGAAAAGGTAATGATATTCGCTATAAACGAAATAACAACAACTATTATCGTAAAATAACTTTTCCACAAAACAAACATTCCGGCCCCGATGAACAAAGCTATGTATGCAAAAGTATGTTTTTGCAATTCCAAAATATCCATCACACTGTACATGTAAGCATTTTGAATCGAAATTCCGATGAATGGAACTAAAGCAATAATTTCTGGATTTTTCTTGAACTTGTCGCTAAATAAAATTACCATCAATATGCAAAAGGAAACAGCTAATCTAAAATACAAAAAGTCCCAAAAATGTGTCGGAATATTGAAAAAATCTCCAATTACCCACAATGGATTAAGAACCAAAGCTACCAAGGCAATTAAATAATGGTATTTAAAAGCTGATTTTGTTAACTCAATTTTCCAGGTGGTACTTACTTTTTCTGCAGATGTAGGCATTAATTTTTCTATTGAATTTCAAATGTAATATTTTTTATCAAAATTATGTTATTTTTGTTATCATAAACATTTAAAAAGTAAAAAAGTTAAGCCGCCACTATTTATGAAATTTCTATTTGATTCCGATTTCAAAACTTTTCAAGATTTCACAGTGGGTGGAAAAGCGAAAAATCTGTTTTTACTCAAAAAAATTGGACTAAATGTTCCAAAATTTGTAGTTCTTCCTCAAGAGATTTTTGCAGATTTAACTGAAATTACTAAAAACGATTCTGTAACTGAAAACCTGCACAAAATCGAAATAAGTAAGCTCGAAAATGAAGATTTAACTGTTGTTTTAAATCATTTTACTCCAAATACACTTTTTGCAGTACGTTCTTCTGCCATTGATGAAGATGGAAGTGATTTTTCTTTTGCAGGACAGTTTGAATCGTACCTATTTGTTTCCAAAGAGCAATTGGTAGAAAAAATCAAATTAGTTTGGAAATCTTCCTGTTCGGAACGCGTTTTAGAATACCGGAAACACCATAACATTAGTAGTAAAATAGGGATTTCTGTCATCATTCAAGAGATGGTTGACGCTGAAGTTGCTGGAGTCGCTTTTGGAATCAATCCCATCACTGGAAATCGCAGAGAAAAATTAATAAGTGCCGTTTTTGGTTTAGGTGAAGGACTCGTTTCTGGTGAATTAGATGCTGATAATTACTTAATCACTTCAAATGGATTAAGTTCTGAAGTCGTAAAAAAAACACATCAATTCGTTTTAGATCAAGAAAATTTTGGCACGAAAATCACTGAAATACCATTTTCTGAGCAAGAAAAAGCAACTTTAGATATTGAGCAAATTCATGAATTAGAATCTGTTTTAAATAGATGTAAAGCTTTTTATGGAAAAGCACAAGACATTGAATTCGCATTTAAAAACAATGTCTTATACCTACTTCAGGCTCGACCAATAACGAATTTAGATAAAATCCCTGATATTTCAGCTGATTATATTTTGTGGGATAACAGCAATATCATTGAGTCTTATCCGGGGGTTACAACTCCCCTCACCTTTTCATTCATAAGTAAATCCTACGAAGATGCTTATAAATTATTTAGCGCGTACATGGGAGTTGAAGAAAAAGTCATTAAACAACATGAAACTGTTTTTCAAAATACTTTGGGTTTAATAAACGGACGTGTTTATTACAACTTAAAAACATGGTATCACATGTTGGCCATGCTTCCAGGTTATAGCATCAATGCGCGCTACATGGAAAAAATGATGGGCGTAAAAGAACGATTTGACATTCCAGAATCCTACCAACTCTCCAAAACAAAAGCATGGTGGAGCATCGTGAAAATGGCGTTCAATATGTTGCGAAATTTAAATGCCTTACCTAGAAAAAGAAAGGCTTTTAAAATTTTATTGGACGAAAAAATAGCCACATATAAAGCAATCGATTTCAAAAGTAAAAACGCTAAAGAATTGATGAATTTATATCTTGCCTTCGAACGAGAATTAATTCAAGAATGGAAAGCACCACTTTTAAATGACTTTTTTGCCATGATTTATTTCGGGCGTTTACAAAAGATTTGTCAGAAATATGAAATCAGCACTAATCCAAACATTCACAATGATTTATTGTGTGGAAGTGCTGATATTATTTCCACACAACCGATTCATAGAAGTATAAAAATTGCAAGTATTGTTTCAGAAAATCAAGCAGCTAAGGTGCTTTTTGAACAAGAAAACTTACAAGAAATTTGGGATGAAATTCAATCCAACAAAGCCTTTTCAGAGATTTATTCGGAAATCAAAAAATATATCCATGATTTTGGGGAGCGTTGCATTGGAGAATTAAAATTAGAGACTTTATCCTACAGTCAAGATCCAACGCAGTTTATTCGCGTTATCAAATCATACGTTGAAAATAAAATTAGTGTCTCATCCACCTCAGGAAAAATTGAAGAACAAATTCGTTCCAATGCTGAAAATGAAGTGAATTCCAAGCTCAAAAATGCTTTTCTCAAAAAACGAAAACTGAATAAAATTTTAGCTAAAACGCGGGAATTAGTAAGTTCTAGAGAAAATCTGCGTTACGAAAGAACCAGAGCTTTTGGAATTGTAAGAGAACTGTTTTCGCACATTGGTCAAAATTTTTATGCAGAAGGAATAATTTCCAATGAACGAGATATTTTCTATTTAACGAAAGAAGAAATCTTTGCTTTTATTGAAGGGAGATCAGTTTCAGCAAAACTAAAACCTTTAATTTCCTTGCGAAAAGAAGAATTTGAAAACTACGAAAAATTAGGTCCTACATCCGAACGTTTTGCGACTTATGGAGCAGTTTATCATGGAAACGATTTCTTCTCCAAATCCAGAATTGAAGCTTTGGAGGGAGACTTAAAAGGAATTGGATGCTGTCCAGGACGAGTTAAGGCAGAAGTTCAAGTGGTACTTAATCCGAAAGAAGTTAATTCTTTGAATGGCAAAATATTAGTTACATCAAGTACAGATCCTGGTTGGGTTACATTGTTTCCTAGTGCTTCAGCAATAATTGTCGAAAGAGGAAGTTTATTGAGTCATTCAGCAATCGTTTCAAGAGAAATGGGAATTCCATGTATTGTGGGAGTTACAGGTCTATTGAGAACATTAAAATCTGGTGATATCATTGAAATGGATGGTAGTACTGGTGAAATAAAAATAATTGAAAAAAGTGCAGATTAAGTTTAAACATAATGATGATGCTTTTTGGCAAACCTTGCAGTTTAGGGTAAATTCTTACTTTAAAGATAATGGAATCTCACCTTTCTATAATACAAAAATGTTAGTGAAAATTATAGTGATGCTCAGCTTGTTTATTGGACCACTTTGTGTAATTCTTTTTGCTAAGCTCGATAATTGGATCAATTTTATTTTATGCTTCATTTTAGGTTTAAGTATGGCAGGAATTGGTTTGGCAATTAGTCACCAAGCTGTTCACAATGCCATTTTTAAGACTAAAAGAATGAATCGCATTTTCGGACTCACATTCAACATGTTAGGCATGAGTGATTACATCTGGAAAATCAAACATAACGTTTTTCATCATACTTATACCAATGTTTTTGTGAAAGATGAAGCCTTAAAAGAAGGAGATTTAATTCGCATGTCGGAAGATGCACCGCTTAAAAAAATTCATAAGTACCAGCACCTTTATTCGTTTTTTATTTATGCAATTTTTACCATTTTTTGGGCATTTGCTCTAGATTTTGAAAAATTATTTCGCTACAAAAGAGATGGAAGTGAAATCAACAACAAAAAACATTCTTGGAAGGAATACCTCTTGTTTATTGTCACAAAAATATACTACATATCACTTGTTTTTATCTTACCATACTTTGTTTTTCATTTTTCAGTTCTAGAAATTACCATTGGATTTCTAACTATGCACATCATTGCTAGCTTGATTGTTACGCATGTACTTCAAGTCGAGCATTTAATTGAGGAAACCGTTCACGAAACTCCAGATACGGAAGGCAAAATAAATCAGTCGTGGGCAGTTGTACAATTGCATGGAACTTCAAATTTCAAAACAAATAATTGGCTAATTGAATGGTATTTAGGTGGTTCGAATTATCAAATTGAGCATCATTTATTTCCAAAGATTTGCGCTATCCATTATCCAGAAATTAGTAAGATAATCAAAGAAACTGCAAACGAATTTGAACTACAATATCACTTATTTGATTCTTTTCCTCAAGCAATCAAGGCACATTATACTTTCCTGAAGAAACTCGGACAAAACCCTTCAAACTTAACTCAATTGGCATGAAAGAAGAATTAAAAGAAAAAGTTTCCTTCGATTTTATCCGATATGCAAATTGTTGGGAAGATCCATTTATTTTAATTGAAGCACTGCAAGGCATAGATCACAAACAAATATTATCTGTTGGTTCCGCTGGAGATAACAGTTTCTCTTTGTTGACTTTGAATCCTGAAAAAGTAGTTTGTGTGGATGTTAGTTTACCACAATTGTATTTAATAGAGCTCAAAAAACTAGCCATAACATATTTTGACAGAGAAAAAACGATTTCTTTTTTAGGCTTTACCACTTGCGAAAATCGTTGGGAAATCTATCTGGAAATTCAAGATAAATTAAGTACTGAAGCGCAATTATTCTTTGAGAAACACAGAACTGAACTCGAACAAGGAATCATTCATCAAGGAAAGTTCGAGAAATATTTCCAATATTTTGCCACAAAAATTCTCCCTTGGATTCATTCAAAAAAGACTGTTGAAGAACTATTTAAACTAAAGACTCAAGAGGAACAAGCTTTATTTTACAAAAACAAATGGAACACATGGAGATGGAGATTGTTGTTCAAAATTTTCTTCAGCAAATATGTCATGGGAAAATACGGTCGAGATCCAGAGTTTTTGAATGAGGTGAAAATTTCGGTTGGAGAATTTATTTTTAAGCAAGCTGCCCAACAATTGGCTTCCAAAAAAGCCCAAGAGAATTTCATTTTACGATACAATTTAACTGGAAATTTCGATACGCTTCTACCCCATTATTTGCGTGAAGAAAATTATGGAATTATCCAAAAAAACTGCAATAAGCTAGAAATTTTTAACGGCTATGCGCAAGATGCTGGAAAAAAATATGGTCAATTTTCGGGAATGAACCTTTCTAATATTTTTGAATACATGCCAGCTGATTTATTTCAAAAAACTGCTGCAGATTTAATTGATTTATTGGAACAAAATGGTAAAATCGCCTATTGGAATTTAATGGTTCCAAGAAGAATTTCAGAAATTTTTCCAGAAAAATTAAGCTACGAAAAAGAAAAATCACTTTCTTTGAAAGAAAAAGATCAAGGATTTTTTTACAATCATTTTATTGTTGAATACAAATTATGAACCAAGACGTATTACATACCATTTACCTTGCTTCAGCATTTTTAACTTTATTTGGAATTGCTGAAATACTTTACCATTTTTTAAAGATTCAAGCTGAATATACGCGCAAAATTGTACATATCGGCACAGGTTTATTGAGTATGCTTTTCCCTTTATTACTTTCTGGACATTGGTGGGTTTTACTCTTGTGTTCAAGTTTTGCTGTTATCTTAATCTTAAGTCTTAAATTCAATTTATTAAAATCCATCAATGCCATTGACAGAGAATCTGTTGGAAGTTTGTGTTATCCTGTTTCCGTTTATTTGTGTTTTCTAGCCTTTGCCAATTACAAAGATTTGTCAGTTTATTATTTACCCATTTTAATTTTAGCTTTCTGTGACCCAATTGCAGCCTTAACTGGAAAAAAATGGCCTCTAGGGAAATTTTCATTTGGAAAAAACACCAAAAGTTTGATGGGTACAAGTATGTTTGTTTTGAGTGCAATTTTCATTATAATAATTGTTCACATACTTCAAAACAACTTAGATTTCAGCTTCAAATTTATCTTTGAAACGTTAATTATTGCAAGTGTCGCTGGTTTTACAGAAGCGCTTTCGGGAAAAGGCTACGATAACCTAACAATTCCGGTGAGTGTTTTACTGTGTTTAATAACTTTTCAAGCATGAAAATTATCACCACAAAAGATTTATTAGAGGCTATTGAGTTTTATGAAAAATTAAACCAAATTGTTTACGGAGATTCATCAAAAAAAGCAACAATCAACAAGGAGTTTTTTGACACAGCTTTTTTTATCACTAAAAATGATGAAATAATTACAGGAGCGGTTCTCTATAACAATCCACACTTAAGTTTTGAGCAACAAAATGCAAGTTGTTTTGGCAACTTTGAAACGATTAATGATTTAGCTGCAGTAAAGGTATTGTTTCAAGAAATTGATTCTACAATAAGTGAAAAATCATTTTTAATTGGCCCAATGAATGGTTCAACTTGGGATCAATATCGTTTGAATGACAATCCTGATGCAAATCTGTTTTTGTCAGAATTTTCGCACCCCAACTACTATTCAGATTTATTGCAACAAGCTCATTTTAAAATAATTGCTACTTACCAATCTAAAATAGATTACGAAATTCCGACAGGTCAAGCGGAAGTTTTAGCATTGAAATCTAAATTCCTTGAAAAAGGGGTTGTTTTCAGAAATATTAAGCTTGCAGAGTACGAAAAAGAGTTAGGAAAATTGTTTCCTTTTATTACAAAATCCTTTGAAAGTAATTACTTATATACTCCAATTTCATGGGAAACTTTTTTTCAAAAATACAGTGAAGTAAAATCCATCATTCAAGAAGATTATGTTTTGTTGGCTGAATTTGAAGATGAATTGATTGGATTTATGTTCTGTTTTCCAAATTTATTGAATCCTACTGAAAAACAGCTAATTGTAAAAACAATCGCTCGTGACAAAAATCCTGCTTGGAGAGGTTTAGGTCATGTACTGGGAGATTTAGTGTTGGAGAAAGCGAAAAACTCTGGTTTTAAGGCAATTATTCATGCTTTCATGTATGACGAAGGTACTTCTCAAGGAGTGTCCAATGATTTTTCAGGAAAAGCCTACAAATCCTACTCACTTTTTGGCAAAAAATTGTAATGGAAAACTTTAATATCGTTTCTCATTTTTTGGAAAAAGCGGAAATCTATCCAACAAAAAAAGCAATCATTTACCAAGAAAAAGTAATTACTTATGGAGAATTAAAAACTCAGGTGCTTCAAACTGCAAATTATTTGCTATCCAAAGGCATCAAAAAAGGGGACCGAGTTTTAGTTTTTGTTCCAATGAGTATGGATTTGTACCGAAATGTTTTGGCTCTTTTTCATATTGGAGCAACCGCTGTTTTTTTGGATGAATGGGTTAGCAAATCACGCATGGAAATGTGTTGTGAAATAGCTCAATGTAAAGCTTTTATAGCGGTTTCAAAAATTAGAATCTTATCTTTTTTATCGAAGGAATTACGTAAAATTCCAATTAAATTGAGCGAGAAATATCATTCTTTTCAGGAACAATTTCCAATTGAATTAACACAAAAAGACGATATTGCATTAATAACATTTACAACTGGAAGTACAGGAAAACCAAAAGCAGCAAAACGAACACACGGATTCTTGGAGGCTCAATTCGCTGCTTTAACTGATAAAATTCAACCAAAAGAAAATGATGTTGAATTAACCATGTTACCAATAGTTCTTTTAATCAATTTAGGCGTTGGAAATACTTCTGTAATATCAGATTTTAAAGCCAAAAAGCCACATCAATTAAAAGCGGATGAAGTTATTCAAAAACTTCAAAAATATAAAGTAAATCGAATCATTGCCTCACCTTTTTTCGTTAAAGAATTGGCTAAATATTTAAAAAAAACATCACACAATTTACCAGATTTAAAAATCATTTACACTGGTGGAGCTCCTGTTTTCCAATCAGATGCAAAATTTATTTCAAGTGCATTTTCGGAAGCAACTTTAGAAATTGTTTATGGCTCTACAGAAGCAGAACCAATCAGTACAATTGAAAGTTTTGTTTTAATTAAGGATTTACGCAATGATGAAGGCTTAAATGTCGGTTTTCCGTATCACGGCACTGAAGTGAGAATAATTCAGATTTCTGAAAACGCTATTTCTTGTCAACATGATTCTGATTTAGAACAAATTACCCTTGATAAAAACCAAATTGGTGAGATTATCGTAGCAGGAAAACATGTGCTCGACAGTTATTACAACAACGAAGAAGCACTTTTTAAAAATAAAATTTTCATTGATAAAAAATGCTGGCATCGCACTGGAGACAGTGGCTTTTTGTCAGAAAGTGGAGAATTGTATTTGGCAGGAAGATGCTCGGCACTAATTCAATATGAAGGTAAAATCATTTCTCCATTTGTTTGCGAAAATAAACTAAAACAAATTGAATCAATTGAAATAGCTACTTTAGTGGAGATCAATCACAAATTATTAATCGTTGTAGAATTGAAGGAAAAAAGTTTAAAATCAGATGACTTAAAAAATCAAATACATAATTTGAAAATTCCACATTCAGCAATTATATTTAAGAAAATACCTCGTGATCCGAGACACAATTCAAAAATTGATTACGAAAAACTGAAAAAATTATTGAACAAATAGTTCATTCATAAATTTTCCTTGTGTCGTTGGCATTTCAAAGTGAAACATTGTAGATATTGTTTTACTTATGTCAATTAATTCACGCTCTCTATCAATCAAAACTCCCTTTTTGAAATCTGGTCCGATAGCCAACAAACTGATGTGACGACAACCTTCACAACCATCTCCATGCTCAACAAAACCTTTCTTATGTCCGTCTAAATGTCTGCCATGATCATTCGTAATGAAGATGGAAGTTTTATCTTTCATTTTTGGATTATTTTGAACCATTTTCCAAAATTGGTAAACATATTCATCACAATCCTTAATTGCTAATTTATATTCCTCCCATTTGTTTTCATGACCTCTTACGTCAGCGGCAAGTAGGTTAATTAAAGTTAATTTAGGAGCTGAATTCGTGAAAATATCTTGAATTTTAACCCAAGTTCTTGAATCAGCTTGGTATTCTTTTTCGTCTCCATTTAATCCACAATATCGTGATGGATAAAATTGATTTTTCCATGCCTTATCCCTAGTTTGTCCTAATACATTCAATTTCCCTTTACTTGAAATCACCCAGCAAGAAGATTTGTCTGCACCACTTTGCTTTAAATAATATTGCATGAAAGATGGATTTTTAGGTAATTGTGAACCATCATTTTTGATAGACTGATAAACGCCCGTCATTATTGCCGTATGACCCGGAGTAGTATGCGTTACACCATTATTTCTAAAATCTCTAAAATAAACTCCTTCTTTCATCATTTCTTTGCCCATTCTTGGAATCAAGGTGTAGGAAGTATCACCAAAAGTTTCCGAATAACGAGGTCCATCAATCACAAAAACTACAATATATTCCGTCTTGAATTTAACTTCATCCCAATTGGTATCTTTTTTTATTTCCTCTTTTGAAATAAAAGAAAAACTTGAAATCAGAATTAAAATTGAAAAAGAAATAAGAGTAAAAACTTTAAACATAATTTAATTTATTCCTCAAAAATAGTACAATTATTTTAGAATTAATAAAATTTCAGTGATTAATTGTTTGTTGCAAAAGCTATATTTTTAGTAATTTTACAACATGTCAAAAACAAAAGCTTGGGTAAGTGCTTTCCGATTAAGAACCCTACCCCTCTCAATTTCAGGAATTTTAATGGGCTCATTTATAGCTAAGCTAAATGGTTATTGGAGTAGTTCAATATTTATTTTGGCACTTTCCACAACTCTACTTTTTCAAATCATTTCAAACTTAGCTAATGACTTAGGCGATAGCATAAAAGGGACAGACAATGACGATAGAGTTGGTCCAACAAGAGCGGTACAATCTGGAGAAATTTCAACGCAACAAATGAAAATTGCTGTCATAATATTTTCTATTCTTTCACTCATTTCTGCTGCTTTTTTAATTTACCTTGGAACCCAAAACTTATCACTAAATATACTATTTCTATATGCTGGATTGGCACTTTTATGTGTCTTAGCAGCAATTACCTACACCGTTGGAAAACGCGCTTACGGATACTCAGGTTTTGGAGATATTTTTGTTTTTATTTTCTTTGGATTGGTAAGTGTTTTAGGAGTTTACACTTTTTACAGCAAGGAATTTGCTTGGATAAATATCCTACCGGCTTCAACAATTGGTTTCCTCAGTATGGCCGTTTTGAATTTAAACAACATGCGTGATAGAGTAAATGATGCAAATTCAGGGAAAAATACACTTGTTGTAAAAATGGGAGCTGAATCAGCCAAAATTTACCATGCCTTTTTGATTTTGAGTGGAATTATTGCACATGTGATTTTCCTTATAAGGTTTGATTTTCCAATTTTATTCATTTCACTTATTCCTTGTTTGATTCTAATTTTTCACCTCGTGAAAGTTTTTAAAACAACTGTTGAAAAAGATTTTGATCCCCAGTTAAAAGTTGTAGCCTTATCAACATTTGGTATCAGTTTATTATTCATGATAGGAACATTAATTATCTCCTAAATGCTCCAGTACTCGCTCGAAAAAAGAACTTTTATTTTTAAAACACCTTCAGGAACAAGTCGTGGTGTATTAAGTGAAAAGCACGCCTGGTTTATTTCTATTTGGGATGACTCAATTCCTGAAGTAATTGGCTTGGGTGAATGCAGTATCATCCCTGGTTTGTCACCTGATTTTTTTGATTTTGATAGTTACGAAAAACAAATTCATCAATTTTGTTCTATTTACATTCAAAACCTAACTTTAAAAGATTTTGAAGAACACCTTTTTTACGAAACAGATTTATTTGAGGCACTTCAAAAATTTCCCTCCATCCTATTTGGATTAGAAACTGCTTTGCAAGATTTAGCTCATGGTGGAAAGAAAATGTTATTTGAAAGTTCCTTTACCAGAAAAGAGGCTCAAATTCCAATTAATGGACTGATTTGGATGGGAAGTGAAGCCTTTATGCAACAACAAATAGCAGAAAAATTGCAGCAAAATTATTCTTGTATCAAAATGAAAATTGGCGCAATAGATTTTGAAAGAGAATTCGAAATTTTAAAAAGTATTCGATCGAAAAACGAAGATTTAATTTTACGCGTTGACGCCAATGGAGCATTTTCATTTGATGAAGCTTTGGAGAAGATGGCGCAATTGGCAAGTTTGAATATCCATTCCATTGAGCAACCAATTAAAGCAGGAAACTGGCTTCAAATGGCACATTTATGTCAAGAAACTAAACTGCCAATTGCCTTAGATGAGGAATTAATCGAAATCTTTAGCCGTGAAGAAAAAATTAATTTGTTAGATACCATCAAGCCACAATATATCATCCTGAAACCAAGTTTACATGGTGGATTTTATGGTTGCAAAGAATGGATTGAATTGGCTGAAACACGAAATATTCCTTGGTGGATGACTTCTGCCTTAGAGTCAAACGTTGGCTTAAATGCCATTGCGCAATTCACTGCAACTTTTGAAAACAACTTGCATCAAGGGCTAGGGACAGGAAGTTTATATGTTGAGAACACGGAAAGTAATCTTGTGATCGAAAATGGGTTTTTGAGAATTTCATAGAATTATCTAAATTTCAAATTTAAATACTTACCTTTGAGTAAATTAAATAACTTAAAAACTATAAAATTATGATGTGCCCAATGTTTATTATTTGTCTAGCAATGGCTTTACTTGTGCTTCTTGGAGGTCTGTTTTTGCTAGGATATGCTAAAAAAGAAGGTTTAGGTCGAATGACAAAAATCGCTTCTTATATTGCCATTCTTTTTGGAACTGTTGTTTTTGTAGGTGGACTTATCTGTGCTACAATGTGTCATTCTTGTGGCGACAA
>JBKCGI010000121.1:0-8359 GCA_046303515.1 Flavobacteriia bacterium
GCAGTATTGATGCCTTGATTTTTACAATAAGTGATGAAATTCTCAAATAAAGCGTCTAAAATTTCACCAGCTTGTCTGTAATCTTTGTGAATTGCCAAACGACCAACTTCACCAATTATTCTATTTTCTAAACTTTCGATAAAATCTTCGCTCCAACTTAAATCTGGATAATAATTTTGAAAAGGGAAAGGGAATTTTTGTTTTTCGAGCTGAATTCCAAGTTCTGATATTATTTCTTTTACCCAAAAAGTAAAATGTGTTTCTTTTTCTGCGACTAAACGAATGTAAGCAATGGCTTTATCATTTTCAAACGCTCCAAAATGTAAAGCGTTTAAATCGTAAACCGTTAAGTCCAAATTGTTTTCAGATAACATACTCTGCAAGTTTCGATCTTCTTGATAAACTTGATACCGCAAAGTAAACAAAGCCTCTAACTCAGTTTTGTTTTGTGCCTCTCGGAATTTTATGTTTGAAAGATTATTCATGCAAAATCAAAGTTAAGATAAAAATTGAGTTTACTGAGTTTTTTTGCCAAACCGCAAAATAGTGCCAGTGGTGTAGACTATAATTCTTAAAGTTATACTTAGAAAAATTATGAAAATATAAAATTATTTTAACATACTACTATGAATTTATACCACTTAGAAACTTAGAAAACTTAGTGACTTCCCTTTAGTGAGGACCACAAGACCTTTAATGTTCTTAATTTTTTTAGAAGAGAAAGAAAAACTTCTATGTCTAATATGGTTCAAAACAAAAAAACCACCTCAATCTGAAGTGGTTTCATATTTTTTGAAAGCAAATTCACATTACACTAAACTTACCAATTTTTCTTCCAAAATCGAAATTTTTTGCAAAGCATCAGCTTCTTTTTTACGTTCGTTTGCTAAAACTTGCTCTGGTGCACCAGCCACAAATTTTTCGTTTTGTAATTTCTTTTGAACGGAAGTCAAGAATCCTTTTAAATAATTAATTTCTTCTTCAACTTTTTGACGTTCAGCAGCGATATCAATTGAATCTCCAAAAGGAATGAAATATTCATTTCCTTGAACAATAAATGAATTAGCATTGGAGATTTTGTCTGTAGTCACTTCAAATTGTGAAAGGTTCCCCATTTTAATAATTACGGAGTCAAAATCAGCATTATAGGTAGTGTTTTTCTTCAAAAATAAATCCATTTTTACCTTATTGGCAATGTTGTTTTGTTTTCTAACATTACGAATATTTGTAATTACTTCTTCAGCAAAAGTAAAACCCGATAATACTGATGCACTACTTGAATCCAAGGCAGCTGAGCTTGTCGAAGCTGGCCATTCAGCGATAATTATATCTTCACCTTCTTTTCTTTCTCTGATTTCATGCCATAATTCTTCCGCAATAAAAGGCATAAATGGTTGAATGATTTTTAAAATGTTTTCGAAGAAAGTTTTAGTTGTTTCAAGCGTTTTAGCATCAATTGGTTGTTGGTAACCTGGTTTTATCATTTCTAAATACCAAGAACAGAAATCATCCCAAACCAATTTATAAATGGTCATTAAAGCTTCAGAAATCTTAAATTTATCAAATAAGTCGTTGATAATCAATAATTCTTGGTTAAATTTCGCCTCAAACCATTCGATCGCTTTTTGCGAAGATTTTGGTTGTTCAATATCTTTTGTTTCCCAACCAGAAACCAATTTAAATGCATTCCAAATCTTATTACTAAAATTTCTACCTTGCTCACATTGGCTTGTATCAAAAGGTAAATCGTTACCAGCAGGAGAAGAGATTAAAATTCCCATTCTCACGCCATCAGCACCATATTTTTCAATTAATTCAATAGGATCTGGCGAATTACCAAGTGATTTAGACATTTTTCTACCCAATTTATCACGTACAATTCCAGTGTAATAAACGTTTTTAAAAGGTAAATCACCCAAATATTCATAACCTGCAATTATCATTCTTGCTACCCAGAAAAACATAATTTCTGGAGCTGTAACCAAATCATTGGTAGGGTAGTAGTACTTAATTTCCTCGTTGTTTGGTTTGGTTAAACCTTCAAAAACTGAAATTGGCCACAACCAAGAAGAAAACCAAGTATCCAATACATCTTCATCTTGTTTTAATTGATTAACATCTAAATCCGATCCTGTCTTTTCTTTAACTAAAGTTTTAGCTTCTTCACGAGTTTTTGCAACAACGTAATCATCTGCTCCTTCCCCAAAATACCAGGCAGGAATTTGATGTCCCCACCACAATTGACGAGAAATACACCAATCTTTCACATTTTCCATCCAATGACGGTAAGTGTTCTTGAATTTCTCAGGATGAAAATTGATGTTTCCATTCATTACATTGTCCAAAGCAGGTTGCGCCAATTCTTTCATGCTCACAAACCATTGTAAGGATAAACGAGGTTCAATCACAGCGTCAGTTCGTTCTGAATAACCAATTTTATTGATGTGGTCTTCGGTTTTAACTAAATAACCTTTGTCATACAACTCTTTTTCGATTGCTTTTCTTACCTCAAAACGGTCTTGCCCTTGGTAATGTAAACCTAATTCGTTAAGTGTTCCGTTGGCGTTGAAAATATCTAAAGTCTCTAAATTGTGCTTTTTTCCTAATTCATAATCGTTCGTATCATGTGCAGGAGTTACTTTTAAACAACCTGTACCGAATTCCATATCCACATATTCATCCAGAATAATTGGAATTGTTCTGTTAGAAAGCGGAACTATAGCTTGTTTTCCATGTAAAGATTTAAAACGCTCATCATTAGGATTGATACAAATCGCAGTATCTCCCAAAATAGTCTCAGGACGAGTAGTGGCAATTGTCAACCATTCATCTTCTGTTCCAGCGATTTTATACCTTAAGTAAAATAATTTAGAATTTACTTCCTTGTGCAATACTTCTTCATCTGAAAGTGCAGTTAATGCTTCAGGATCCCAATTTACCATTCTTACGCCGCGGTAAATTTTGCCTTTTTTGTATAAATCAATAAATACATCTAAAACAGATTCTGAATAAGATGGATCCATTGTAAAGGAAGTACGTTCCCAATCACAAGAGCAACCCAATTTTTTCAATTGTTCTAAAATGATTCCTCCGTGTTTATCTTTCCACTCAAAGGCATGTTTCAAAAATTCGTCACGTGTCAAATCGGATTTTTTGATACCTTCTGCACGTAATTTTTGAACAACTTTTGCTTCAGTTGCAATAGATGCGTGATCCGTTCCAGGCACCCAACACGCATTTTTTCCCAACATTCGCGCACGACGAACCAACACATCTTGAATCGTATTGTTCAACATGTGGCCCATGTGCAAAACTCCTGTGACGTTTGGCGGCGGAATGACCACAGTATAAGCTTCACGGTGATCAGGTTTTGAGTAAAAATACCCTTTTTCCATCCAGTGGCTATACCATTTTTGTTCGGTTTCTTTCGCTTCGTACGTTTTTGGAGTTTCCATTCTTGTTTATTTTGTTTAAAATTTGCACAAAAATAAGGATTTTAAGAAGAAAAATGAAACTTTTTGGACGTGAAATAATATATTAAATTTTGAAAAATCATTAATTTAATTTAATTTTGTGTAAATCATTTCTTATGTCGTATACTTTTCATATTTCTGACGCTTCAAATCCAAAAGTAAAGGCTTTTATTGCTTACGTGAAGTCACTTGAGTTTGTAAGTATTAAAAAAGATATTGATTTTCCTACTATGACTGAGAAGGAGGTTATAGATCAAGCTATTTTAGCTGAAAAAGAAATCAAAGAAGGGAAAACAATTTTCCATGATGAAGTCTATAAGGATTTCAAAAAATGGTAGAAATGGAGATTGTTTGGACGCACACTGCAATTCGAAATCTAAAGAAAATTCATAAATTTTATTGTAAAGTAGCCTCTAAGGAAATAGCAGATAAAGTTCTTGAGCCAATATTTTCGTTTATTAAAAGTCTAAAACATTCTCAAGAAATTGGTCAAGCGGAAAATTGCTTAAAGCCTTTAAAACAAAAACATAGGTATTTGGTTTATGAACATTTTAAAATTATTTATGTTTTTAAATCTGACATTATTTATATCACTCACGTCTTTGATACAAGACAAAATCCTAAAAAATTAAAATAGATATGAAATTATTTATAATAAGCTTATTGCTTTTTTCAACTGTAGCTAAAGCACAATCTGTTGTTAGAACAATTTCTGTAAATGGACAATCTCGTACATTTAGACTTTACGTTCCAAGTATTTACAATGCTAACAGTTCTGTTCCATTGGTTTTCAATTTTCATGGTTACACTTCAAATGCTTCTGAACAAGAATTGTATGGTGATTTTACAGAAATAGCAGATACCGCAAATTTCATTTTAGTTCATCCTAATGGGTTAGATATTGGAGGAGGTTTGGGTTGGAATTCGTTTGGAACTACGTCACCTTCAAATTATGATTATCTCTTTGTAGAACAAATAATATCTTCATTAAATGCAGAATTTAACATAGATCCTCTAAGAATATACTCAACAGGAATGAGTAATGGAGGATTTATGAGTTACGACATGGCTTGTTTTGCTACCACAAAATTTGCGGCGATTGCTTCTGTAACTGGAAGTATGATTCCACAGCATGTGAGTTTATGTAATCCAAATCGTCATATTCCAGTTATGCAAATTCATGGAACTAATGATCCTACAGTAAGTTATTCTGGCACCGGTGGAATTCTAACTTCTACTAATATTGATTCTTTAATGCGTTTTTGGGTGATCAACAATGAAACAAGTTTTGTGCCGATTGAAACAGCTGTACCAAACGTAAATTTAACAGATAACTGTACAGCACTTCATTATCTTTGGGAAAATAATAACGATAATGCTGATGTTGAATTATTTAAAATAATAGGAGGGATGCACACTTGGCCTGGAACTTTATTTAATTCAGCAGGAACAAATCAGGATTTTAGTGCAAGTAAAGAAATTTGGAGATTTTTCTTGCAACATAGTTTGGATCCGAATTTGTTAGGAAATGATGAATTTGAAATTGAGAATAATATTGCTGTATATCCAAATCCTTCTTCAGGTATAATCACCTTAAATTTTGTAAAAACCACTTCAGGACAAATTTCAATAAATGATTTGAGTGGAAAAAATATTAAATCCTTAACTGTTAAAAATCAAAAAGAAATCGAGATTGATTTATCTGATTTAACAAGCGGGATTTATTTCGTAAATATTGAAAATAAACAAGTGAAATTGGTTAAGGAATAATTTTAACGAATTCCCTTAATTAGTACTTTCCTGTAAATTACAGTAATTAAAATAGAGTAAACAGTTGACATCATTATCATTCCCAATAAAGACATGATAGATGTTGATTTTGGATTGGTTTGCGCATTCAAATTATCAACTCCTAATTTATGAATCTCCTCAGTGGTTTTTGTTTCCAACTCAGGATTCATTTGCTTTAGCTTTTTGATATATTTTTCCGAAGAAAGTTCTTTTTCCAAAACTTTCATTTTAGGTTCACGAATCTGTTCAATAAATGCAGGATTAATATTGTTATAATACAAAAACATAAATATTGAAACAATCACCGCATAAGGAACTCCTGCTGTCATTGCTGATTTAATATCACTTAAAGCGTTTCCAGCGGCAAATCCTTCTTTCTTTTTGTGTAAATACAATCCCATCGAAATCGAAGTGATCAGTAAAAACATATTGGAAAAAATCATCGGTGTTAACTCAGTTGTGTTAGGCCAAATCAAATGATAAGACATTTTGATGATGATCCAAATTAAGGAGCAAATTAGGGCTGTTTTTACTGTGATTCTCATTGTTGCGGTATTGTTATTTTTTGAAATATATGCAGGGGCGTAACATTTTACGCCCCTGCATATTTAAAAAATTATTTATTCATCGAAACCAAAAATTCTTCGTTCGATAGTGTGTGATCCATTTGGGCTTTTAAGAACTCCATTGCTTCTACTGGATTCATGTCGGCAATATGTCTTCTCAGCAGGTAAACGCGTTGTAAAACATCTTTGTTTACCAATAAATCGTCGCGACGTGTACTTGAAGCAGTAATATCAATAGCAGGGAAAATACGTCTGTTTGAAATCTTACGATCCAATTGTAATTCCATATTACCAGTACCTTTAAATTCTTCAAAGATAACTTCGTCCATTTTAGAACCAGTCTCTGTTAAGGCAGTTGCGATAATGGAAAGTGAACCTCCATTTTCAATTTTACGAGCTGAACCGAAGAAACGTTTTGGTTTATGCAAAGCGTTAGCATCCACACCACCAGAAAGTACTTTTCCAGAAGCAGGAGAAACTGTATTGTAAGCTCGCGCTAATCGTGTAATTGAATCTAATAATATACAGACGTCGTGTCCGCATTCAACCATTCGTTTAGCTTTTTCAAGAACGATGTTGGCAACTTTTACGTGTCTGTCGGCTGGTTCGTCAAAAGTTGAAGCAATTACTTCCGCTTTTACACTACGTGCCATATCTGTAACCTCTTCAGGTCTCTCATCAATTAATAAAACAATCAAATAAACCTCTGGATGATTTGCTGCAATTGCATTTGCAACATCTTTCAATAACATGGTTTTACCTGTTTTTGGTTGCGCCACAATCATTCCACGCTGACCTTTTCCAATCGGAGCAAATAAGTCCATGATTCTAGTTGACATCGATTCATTTGGATGACCTGTCAATTTGAATTTTTCATTTGGAAATAGGGGAGTTAGGTATTGAAAAGGAACACGATCACGAATGTAAGAAGGATGCCTTCCGTTGATAGAATCTACTTTTACCAAAGGGAAAAATTTCTCACCTTCTTTTGGTGGACGAATAGTTCCTTTAACTGTATCACCAGTTTTTAAACCAAATAATTTGATTTGACTTTGTGAAACATAAACATCATCTGGAGAAGGTAAATAATTGTAATCAGAAGAACGCAAGAAACCAAAACCTTCTTGAATTACTTCTAAAACTCCTTCTGCACTTACTATTCCGGAAAGATCGTAAGTTTCTTCCTCTTGCTTTTCAGCTTGTTTTTGTTGCTGTTGTTCCAACATACGTAAACGATGAGCTTCTCTGTCACGTTCACGTTGTTCGTTACGTTTAATTTGTTGAATTTCTTCGGGAGTTAAGACTTTATCGTCTAAATTTCCATTTGCCTCAACTTTTGGGGCTTCAGTATTCTCAACTGGACGTGGAGTTTTATTTTTGTTAGCCAAATCCTTCTTTTGAAAAGGTTTTTTAGCTGGTATATTTTCTTGTTTTAATTCTACTGAGTTAGCAGGTTTTTCAGAACTTACTTCTTTTTTCTCTTCAACAACTTTTGTTTTCTTCTCTTCAGAGGAAACTGGGGTTTCAGCTGCTGTAAATAAATCAACAGACTCAGAAGTTTCTTTTACTGCTTTTTTTGCAGGAACCTTTTCCGAAACTACTTTTTCAGCTACAACTTCTTCAGTTTTAATGATTCTTTTGCGTTTCGTTTTCGTTTGAGAATCTTCTGCAGGCGTTTCAACACTTGGTGAAGTTGTTTCTTGAGCTAATTTAGCGAAGGCTTCAAGGATTTGTGGTTTTTTTAGGTTGTCAGCGTTTTCAATTCCTGCAAGCGTAGCAATTTGACGTAAATCGCCAATTTTCTTAGATTCTAAATCTTTAAGATCCATAAATAAAATATGATGTTTGTGTTAAGAGCAATTTTGAACTAAATTGTAAAGAAAAGTAAAACAGATTTGTTTTGTGCTACAATATTAAGCATTTTTTTTAAATTGCAAGGAGTTTTTATAAAAAACAATAAGTAAAAATTATATTAAGATTGTTTGTCATTGCTTCTTCTTAATATCTATACCATTTAGAAATAAATCCATTTCAGACTTATATTTTGCGTATAAATTTTCGTAAGTTCCTAAGATGACCTGTCCACAGCCATTTTCATTACTTATGAGATAGTAAAGATAATGAAATTTTATCCCACTGACCGTTGCTTTTAACTCTACAAATAAAATCTCATTTTTATTTACATTTCTGTATTCTTCTTTGATTATTGTTAATTCCGATGCTTCTTTTTTTAAATTACTTAAAACTGCTTTTCTTAAATTTTTTAAATCAATTGGAATAGTTTCATTTATTATCATGGCATAAACTTCATTTTCTGAGTTTATGAACTCAAATTCAGAGGCTTCGCTGACTTTTTTTGTGTTAATTTTCCATTTTTTAGGATTGTACCAAACACAAAAATCATTTTTTTTGCTTGGCATATTAAATGTTGCAAGTGAAGACTTTTTAAATTCAAAGGTGTTTTTTTCTATTTCAGAAGTTTCAAGTACTGAACCATCTTCATATTTCCAAGTGCCATCTTCATAAAGT
>JBKCGI010000122.1:0-15353 GCA_046303515.1 Flavobacteriia bacterium
GTTGCTATTGCTGGCAATGTTGTTGAAGTCAGTGATCCACTCGCTGTTCCTGTCCATGATAAATCTCCACTTCCTGTTCCTGTGATTTCAATAGAACCATCCGCTGCCAAACATGCACTTGGATTAACTGTTGTTCCTTGACTAATAGCTGGAACCGAAACAGTTGTTGTGATTCCTGCACTTGTTGCTGTAGTCGTTGTTAAACATGTTTCGTTAGATGTCAACACACAAGTAACTACATCACCATTTGCTAAGCCGGAATTCATATATGTTGTTGAGTTTGTTCCAACATTTGTTCCGTTTAATTTCCATTGGTAAGCTGGTGTTGTTCCTCCATTTGTTGGTGTTGCTGTAAAAGTTACACTTGTTGAAGCACAAATTGTATTATCTACATCACTTGAAGAAATACTTACACTTGGTGTCAAGTTCGTATTTACAGTTGTTGTGATTCCTGCACTTGTTGCTGTAGTAGGAGATGCACATACTGCATTTGAGGTCAACACACAAGTAACGACATCACCATTTGCTAGAGCTGTATTTGTATAAGTCGTTGAATTTGTTCCAACATTTGTTCCGTTTAATTTCCATTGGTAAGCTGGAGTTGTTCCACCATTTGTTGGTGTTGCTGTGAATGTTACACTTGTGGATGCACAAATTGTATTATCTGCATCACTTGAAGAAATACTTACACTTGGTGTCAAGTTCGTATTTACAGTTGTTGTGATTCCTGAGCTTGTTGCTGCAGTCGTTGTTAAACATGTTTCGTTAGATGTCAACACACAAGTAACGACATCACCATTTGCTAGAGCTGCATTTGTATAAGTCGTTGAATTTGTTCCAACATTTGTTCCGTTTAATTTCCATTGGTAAGCTGGTGTTGTTCCTCCATTTGTTGGTGTTGCTGTAAAAGTTACACTTGTTGAAGCACAAATTGTATTATCTGCATCACTTGAAGAAATACTTACACTTGGAGTCAAGTTCGTATTTACAGTTGTTGTGATTCCTGCACTTGTTGCTGTTGTAGGAGATGCACATGCTGCATTTGAGGTCAACACACAAGTAACTACATCACCATTTGCTAAGCCGGAATTCATATATGTTGTTGAGTTTGTTCCAACATTTGTTCCGTTTAATTTCCATTGGTAAGCTGGTGTCGTTCCACCGTTTGTTGGTGTTGCTGTAAAAGTTACACTTGTTGAAGTACAAATTGTATTATCTGCATCACTTGAAGAAATACTTACACTTGGTGTAACAGGCGTACATGCAGAACCACAAATTTGTAGAGACCAAGAAGTTACGGCTCCAGCATCAGGGGTTGCAACATCCTGTACAGTTAATGTCCAAGTTCCTGCCGAATTTTGACCATTAAAAGCACTTAATGATTGACTGGGAATATAAGTTCCACCTCCAGTTGGCGGACAAGGTAAAACACCGCTACCAGCTGCATCATCAAAGTTTAAGTTAAAATTATCTTGATCGTTGCAAACATTTGAAAATAAAGTAATTTCAGTTCCACTTGGAGATCTTAATTTTACTATCATATCATTAATCCAAGTATGTGTTCCTACTAGATTCAAAACATTAACATCTGTAATTGTGACTCCTGAGGCAATATTCATAGTTGAAGTTACAGTAGCTCCATCGACTATAGTTTTTGGCACATCACTACTTGCAAAAGTATTACAACTTATATTACTTGTCGTGAAAGAAAAAGGTGTCGTGTAACTTCCCGTTCCACAAGAATTTATTGCACGAACTCTCCAATAATAGGTTGTACTTATATTTAACGCACTGCCTACAGTGAAGGCGTTAGTTGCAACATTTGTAGTAGAAATAATGGATGTAAATCCAGCATCAGTTGCTATTTGAATATCATAACTGCTAGCTCCTGCTATTGCAGACCATGAAAAAGAAGGGCTTGAACTTATTCCAGTAGCTGCATCTGTTGGACTGCTTAAAGTACTTAAACCAGGTGTGCTCAAAACTGATGCCAATACAGCAGTTCTGGTTGGAGACGTACATCCACTTAATGTTGCATCAACATAGTAAGTGGTATTTGTTGATATACTAGGAGTAGTATAAGATGTACCTGAGCCAAGAGATGCTCCACCTGTAGAAGCAGAATACCAATTAATTGTTCCAGCACTAGCGGTAGCACCTAAAACCACCGTACCTGCTCCACATCTCGAGTTTGCTGTTACTCCTGAAATAACACCACATGCACTTTTAATATAAACTCCATAATCTTCAACTTCTCCAATAAAATAAGCTGTTCCACAACTTTTCTTCCCTGCAGATGGTGCGTTACTTGTTTCAGCCATAACACGCATCCTTAATAAGGTGTTTTGAACTGCAGTTCCTGGGATTGTAATACTAGCTGTTTTAACCGATGAAGTATTAACTGCTGTACTTGTGCTTGCCATTACCGTTTCACCTGCTTCAATTACTCCATTATTATTGTAATCTAACCAAACTTCAACGAACTCTGCTCCAGATCCACCTGCATTAATTGTTACACTCAAAGTGTATGTTGATCCTGCGTCAACTATTGTATTATCAGTACAAGTAAAATTTGAATAAGCCGTGTTTATTGAAGTAGATGTAGATTTGTTAATAGTATTAAAAGTTACATTGCTCACAGTTTGACCATAATTCGCAGCATTTGTGGAACTTGGTGTACAACTGTGTGTAGTACCCGTAATAGGTGCACTACTTACTACAACCAATCCACTTTTAGTAAGTGTATAAGTTCCTAAACTAGATGTGACTGTTAATGTGACATCAAATGTACCCGTTACATTAAATGTAATACTCGGGTTTTGAAGTGTTGACGTATATGTAGTTGTGCCATTTGTAATAGACCAAGAAAATGAAACGCCTGCCCAAGAGGTTTCATCCATATACGTGTTGGGAATACAAGAAGTAAGATCGTAAAATTTTACAATATTACCAGTCCCACAAAGAATTGTTTTGGAAGCCTTAAAATCTACTACTGAAGCAGCAACAGGTACTAAAGCTAAATTTGTGGCGGCGATAAATGACGCTCGAGGCCCAGTAATTGCAGCTTGCATTCTTGTTCTCTGGTCGGCTGTGAGCATGTTTTGACACGCATCAGATGAATAATCTAAATAATTCTTAATATGAGCCAAAGACTCAGTAGCATTAACAGCTGCTGTACATGGATTATCAGCAGTAACACAATTTGAGGTAGATCTCCTATGAGGGGGAGTATCACAACATAAATCTCCTTGAGTAGCACAGGTTGTATTTGTGGGGCAAGTGGCACCAGTTCCATCACCCTCAAAAGTATGATACAAATTTAAAGAATGACCTAATTCATGTATAAAAGTAGTTGCATTTGGGTCTTTAACCGAATTTACGAGCATAACAGCTCCATCAACAGCTGTCCCATGAGAACTTGCAAAAAAAGCATATCCTTGAATTCCAGCACCACCGTTATTATTGTCAATTTCTGATATTAACCAAATATTGTAATATTTAGTTTTATCCCAAGAAATTATACCTTTCAGTTTTGCGTCTGTTATTCCTGAAGTTGCACTTCTAACTCCATTAGTTCGGTATGAAGTAACCTCTGCTGCTGTTAGACCAATTGAGGCAGGAGCAACTGTTGTCATATCAGTGCGTGTTATTCCATTTGTGCAATTTCCACTCGGGTCTCTTACAGCTAACGCGTATTCAATTTGAGTGTCAACTCCACTACCATCACCAGCCGAGCCAACCACTTTTCTTAAACGTTCATTCAACCCATTTATAGCATCTTTAATTTGCTGATCAGAAATTGAAGTTAATGCAGTACCTTCACTTATAACATGCACTACACATGGTATAACATAGGTGGCTGCGGCTTTTTCAACATAGGAATTTCTGAGCATTTGCTCAAAATCTAAGGTATTTTGCCTATAAATTGGGTCATTGAGCATTTTGTCCTGATGATGGACGTCAAAACCGCATTTTTCCTGCGGAGCAACCAAATTTTGGTTTTGAATATTTTTCGAAACAATTTGTCCTTGAGACAAAAAATTAATTCCAATGCATAGCATCAGAAGTTGAAATCGTAAAAATGAGTTCATTATTAAGTTTTAGCAGTTTTAAGTCACTAAATTACAAATTATTAGTCAAATAAATAACTTTCTTGAAAAAAATTAAAAAAAATAACGGTTTATACCTAATGATCCCTGAATTGGATTTCAAGGTTCAATACGAAATATTTAAATAAAAAAAAGGCCTCTAGAAAATTACTAGAAGCCTCTTAAAAAATTAAAACTAAAATTACTTGATTACTTGAATCTTTTGAATCTCTTTAAATGAATCCCCATTAAGAATTAAAGTGTAAATCCCAACTGATAAATTACTTAAATCGATTTCTGATTTTAACTCTTTTTCATTAATCAATTTCACTAATCGACCCAATTCATCTCTCAATTCTATTGAGCTAACTTTTTCCATTAATTCTCCTTGAATTGTTATTTTAGAATTACTTGGATTAGGGAAAATCGAAAATAAATTCAATGTTGGCTCCTCAATACCTGAGCAATCATTCACACTAATTGTTTCCGTTGCTGACGCAGAACATGAATTTACATCCGTAAAACTGTAAAGGATAGTATTTGTACCTAAATTAGCCGTAGCAGGATCAAAATTATTTGAAGAAATACCATTTACTGCATAGTTTCCCCCAGCAGGAGAACCTTGTGTTAAAGCAAAACTACTTGCATTGTTGCAAATATCTGCAAATGGTGATAGTGTTACTGTTGGATTTAAGTTCATTGTCACTGTAACAATTGAAGAAGTAGCAACGCAATTGCCTGTTCCGATAGAAACAGTATAATCTCCTGAAGTTGAAACCGTAATTGATGGAGTCAAATCACCAGTAGACCAAGTATTACCTGCTGAAGAGGAAGATGTTAATACGACATTTCCACCTTCACAAAATGTTAAGGAGCCACTTGCTGAAACAGTTGGTGCTGAAGGTGCTGAAGAATTAACTACTACATCCACATTGGCAGAAGTAGCTGAACAACCTGCATTTAACACTGTTACCGTATAGGTTCCTGTGCTTGAAACTACAATTGATTGAGTTGTTTCATTTGTTGACCATGTATTTCCAGTTGCTGAAGATGACGTTAAAGTTACGGATTCTCCAATACAAATTGTTAATGGTCCACTCGCCGTAACAGTCGGAGTAGTAACTCCTGGATCAGTTAAATTTCCTGTAATTGAATTTGACAAACAACCATTATCAAAGGTAATATTATAGGAACCTGCTCCTAAACCAGTAATAGAAGTTGGCAAAGTTACACCATTCATTGTTCCTGTTGTTGTTCCTGTCCAGCTAATGTTTCCTGTTCCTGAACCAGTAATTTGAACAGAACCATCTGTTGCTAAACAAGCTGTTGGATTAGAAGTTGTACCCAAAGTAATTACAGGTGTTGGATTGACAGTTACAGTCGTTGCAGTTGACGCAGCAGATACACAAGCTCCAGTTGTTGTTGTAACTGTATAATTTCCACTTGCGGAAACAGTGATTGATTGTGTTGTCTCACCTGTTGACCATGTATTTCCACTTGCTGATGAAGATGTTAAAACAACATTTCCTCCTGAACAGAAAGTGGTTGCCCCACCAGCTGAAATCGTTGGTGTTGCAGGAATTGAATTAACCGTAACTGTTGTTGCACTTGATGTTCCAGAGGTACAACCAGCATTTGTTACAAAAACCGTATAACTTCCACTTGCAGAAACTGTAATTGATTGTGTTACTGCACCAGTTGACCAGTTATTTCCAGTTGCTGAAGAAGAAGTTAAAATAACACTTCCTCCAGCACAGAAGGTTGTTGAACCTCCTGCAGAAATTGTTGGTGTAGCTGGAGCTCCTGGATCAGTTAAATTCCCTGTTATTGAATTTGACAAACAACCATTATTAAAAGTAATATTGTAAGAACCTGCCCCTAAACCTGTAATCGTAGTAGGCAAAGTTACACCATTCATTGCTCCTGTTGTTGTTCCTGTCCAACTAATGTTTCCTGTACCTGAACCAGTAACTTGAATAGAACCATCTGTTGCTAAACATGCTGTTGGATTAGAAGTTGTACCCAAAGCAATACTTGGAGTTGGATTGACAGTTACAGTCGTTGCAGTTGACGCAGCAGATACACAAGCTCCAGTTGTTGCTGTAACTGTATAATTTCCACTTGCGGAAACAGTGATTGATTGAGTAGTAGCACCTGTTGACCATGTATTTCCACTTGCTGATGAAGATGTTAAAACAACATTTCCTCCTGAACAGAAAGTTGTTGCTCCACCAGCTGAAATTGTTGGTGTACTTGGTGTAGCATTAACTGTCAATGTTGCATTTGATGAATTTACACTTCCACAACCATTTGTAATAACACAACGATACTGATTAGCATTCATACCAACTGTTACACCAGTTAATGTTAAACTTGATGTTAAAGCATTTGAATATACTCCACCATTTGAAATATTACTAAATGTTCCACCTCCATTTGTACTTTCTTGCCATTGATAAGTTCCTCCACCAGTATTTGTTACTGAAAATGTAGCATTACTTGTTGAACAAGCAGATTGAGAAGTAGGATTTGAAGAAACCACTGGTGTAGTGCAATTATCAAGTAGATTAATTTTATCAATAAACACATTATTACCATAATTACTTACTGTCTCAAATTTTAAAGTAATTACATCACCAGCATATGGAGTAAGATCAATCGTTTCTTGCCTCCAATGTCCTACTGCTGTGGGTGCCCATGAATTCGAATTTTGACCAGCTGTTGCTAATGTTGCAGCCGATTTATCGTAAATAACAGCATAATTCACCCCACAATCTGTAGAGATATAAACTTTTAATCCTTCAGTATTTGATGTTGTGTTATAATAGGCATGAGATACTTGAAATTTCAATTCAGGAGCCGAGGCTGAACCTAAATTTATGGAAGGAGAAACCATTTGATCGGTTCTATCTCCCGTTGATGTACTATAAGCAAATCCATTTATTGCCAAAGCATTTCCAGCTGTCCCATCACTTTCAACAGTTACGGCTCTTTTCTCAAATTGTTTAATTCCATCAACATTCCAAGCAGTAGCATCCGCTGGATCCCCAGAAGTTCTTGTCCAAGAAGCTGGAGGAAAAGCTCCCTCAAAATCTTCTATAAAAGGCAAGGTACTTGAACTAGAAATCGTAAACGAAACCGAAGATGAATTATTTGCTGCATATTCATCCGCATTTCCATTTGGATTAGTTGAAATTGCTGTAAAAGTATGCGCTCCTACAGTTGTAGTCATCGAATTTAAAGTTACAAGCTCAGTAGAACCTGAAGCCAATGAGCCTGTCCAATTGAAAATTTGATTTGCACCTCCGTCGATGTTATACGTAATGGTTGCAGAAGTTAAAGTTTGTAAACCAAAGTTTCGCAAATTAACTTGTGGAGAAAAAGTTGTCTGACAATAAGATGAAATAGGTGCAACAATAGAAGTAATAGAAACATCAAAGTTGTTATTTGCAGGATTACATCCATCAGACAAAGTTAAACTTGCTCTCAAACCACCGCCAGTTAAAGTTGCGGTCATTCGAGTAGCCTGACCATTAGTAAATTGCGTTTGACAAACATCTCCTGAATAATCCATAAAATTATGAACATACAAATCTCTATCAACATTATTACAAGTATTATCTACCGTATTAATTAAACAATCAGAATTAGATCTTTTATGCGGAGGTGTATCTGAAACACAATCTCCAACATTTGAACCACAAAGATTTCCTGCTCCTGGGCAAGTCGATCCAGAACCATCACCTTCAAAGGTATGATATAAATTTAAAGCATGTCCAACTTCATGAACAGGTGTAGCATTTCTGTTTGTATAAGATTTCAAATTATACCCAAGTGCACCTGTTGGATCATATCCAAAAGCATTATAAAGCATAACAGCACCGTCAACAGTTGGTCCAGCTCCAGGAAAATAGGCATAGCCTTGTGTTCCAGAACCACCACCATTGTTGTCTATTTCTGATACAATCCAAAAATTATAGTACTTTGTATTATCCCATCTGCTTAAAGCTTTCAAGGATGTTTCTACAGCGCCGCCTGTACCAACACCACCTGCAGAATAACCAGCTAATCCATTTGCGTTTACCCTCACAATCCCAGTAGTTGGATTACCATTTGGATCTCTTTGAGCTAAACAAAATTGAATTTGAGTATCTACTCCAGTATAAGTTGTTGATGCTGTTGAAGTATTTGAATAAGCAGCATTCAAATTATCAATAGCACTTTGAATTTGTGCATCAGAAATATTAATTCCAGTTCCAACTGCTTGTCCTGTATGAAAAACATGCACTACGACAGGAATTGTCATAACTACTTTGTCCACCATTGGATTTCTCTCAAAATCAGCAATATGTGCTTCCTCCTGCTGTCTTTTTAAAGCATAATTTGGATCATTTGCCAAAAGTTGATTATGTCTAGTTGTAAATCCACACTTCTCATGCGTATTCTCATTCAAATTAACCATAACTTTTGGAGATTGACCAAATAAATTTAAGCCAATTACAAAAATAAAAGTTACAGCAATTTTAATTTGTAAATTTAATTTCATATTAATGTTTTATAGTTTTATGGCAGAAATTTACAAAAAAATAAAACACAACGTTTAAAAACTTAATATTTGTTAAAAAAAAGTTTCTAATTCGTTAATGGAAATGAATAATAAAGTAAATTAGCAAAAAAAAAGGATGAAAATATTTTTCTTACTTTCACTATTTTTATTTCCTCTCATTTTCTTTTCTCAAAAAGAAATAGTTGGGGATTGGTTTGGTTTTCTTGAAATTCAGAATACTAAAATGAAAATAGTTTTCCACATTACCGAAGTTGAAGGCAAATTAAGTGGTACAATGGATAGTCCAGACCAAGGTGCTTACGGGTTAAATTTAAACAAGGTAACGCATAGTGTCGATAAAACTATATTTGACTTAAGTGTTTTCGGAATTATTTACGAAGGCAAATTATTTACTAAAGATAGTTTGACAGGTAATTTTGCACAAGGTGGTTTTTCACAGGTATTGAACTTATCAAAAAGTCAAACTGAAATTCTTTCAAAACCAAATCGTCCACAAGAACCTAAGGAACCACTTCCCTACACAGTTAAGGAAGTGAAATTTAAAAATGAATTTTCAGGAATAGAACTTTCAGGGACTTTGACAATTCCAAAGAAAATTGGAAATTTTCCAGCGGTGATTTTAGTCAGTGGATCAGGGCCTCAAAACAGAAATGAAGAACTTCTGAATCACAAACCATTTCTAGTTTTAGCGGATTATTTAACGAGAAAAGGAATTGCTGTACTTCGCTACGATGACCGAGGTGTCGGGGAATCAGGTGGTAAATTTGAAGGGGCAACGACTGCTGATTTTGCTTACGATGCTCAATCAGCTTATATTTTCTTAAAAAGTCAGAAAAAAATTAATAAAAACAGAATAGGAATCATTGGACACAGTGAAGGCGGAATGGTAGCCCCAATGGTTGCTTGTGCCGATTCAACTGTAAAATTTATCGTTTTATTAGCAGGACCAGGAATCCCAATAAGCGAATTAATGTTGAAACAAACTGAAGTAACTTCTCGTTTTGCTGGAATTTCGGAAGAGGAAATTGCTGTAAGCTTAGAATTAAATAAAAAGTTTTATGAAATTCTCAATAACGAGCCAGTTGATTCAATTGCAAAACTAAAAATTGAAAATATAGTACAAGATCACATCAATTCGATGCCTTCTGAAATAGGAAAACAAATTGAAGACGAAATGCCACAAATCACACAAACTATGCTTTCTCCATGGTTTAGGTATTTTATCAACTTTAATCCTGAGCATTATTTGAGACAAATAAATTGTCCTGTTTTAGCAATTAATGGCTTGAAAGATTGTCAAGTTTCTGCCATTGAAAATCTTGCAGGAATTAGAAAATCAGTCAAAGAAACAAATAATAAAAATGTCTACACCTATCTGATGCCTGACCTCAATCACTTGATGCAGCATTGCGAAACTGGCTCAGTAAACGAATACATTAAAATAGAGGAAACATTTTCAGAAGAAGTCATGAAAATAATGGCAGATTGGATAAAAGACTTTGAAATTATCAAATAACATCGTAACAAATGAAAGTACAATTTTTTGGCGCAGCGCGAACAGTAACAGGAAGTAAACACCTCATCACAACAGAAAAAAACACAAAATTATTACTTGATTGCGGATTTTTTCAAGGAAAATCTGTAGATGCGAATAATATGAATCAACATTTTGGTTTTGAACCAAATAAAGTCGATTATTTAATTTTATCTCATGCCCACATCGATCATTCTGGAAACATCCCATTTCTTGTGAAATCTGGATTTTCTGGACCTATATTTTGTACTCCTGCAACGTTAGATTTGTGTAAAATCATGTTAAAAGATAGTGCGCATATTCAAGAAAATGACTTAAAACATGTTAATAAAAGAAGGCTTAAACGCGGAGAAAGTCTACTAAAACCACTTTATTCAGTTGACGATGTTGAAATTGCGATTCAACAATTCGTTCCAGTTCAATACAATACCGAATTTGAAATTGATAATGAAATAACTTTCATGTTTACTGATTCCGGACATATTTTGGGCAGTGCAGCAGTAAATCTTCAAATCAAGGATCAAGGAAGAGTTAAGAAAATCTGTTTCACAGGAGATATTGGTCGATACGATGGCTCCATTTTACGCGACCCTGCTCCTTTTCCTCAATGTGAAATTTTAATTTCTGAATCCACTTACGGAGACAGACTCCACTCAGATAATGACATTAGCAAACAAGAAATTTTAGATGTTATTCGCTACACTTGCGTGGAGAAAAAAGGGAAATTAATCATTCCTGCATTTAGTTTGGGTAGAACTCAAGAAATTGTGTATGCTTTAGATCAATTAGAAACACAAGGATTATTGCCAAAAATTGAAGTTTATGTGGACAGTCCACTTTCAATCAATGCGACAAACATCATGCGAAACCATCCAGAATGTTTCAACGAAGATATTTTGGAATACATGAAAAAAGACTCAAATCCCTTTGGCTTTGAGAACTTAAATTATGTACAAGATGTCGAGGAATCAAAGCACTTGAATTCATTAAAGGATCCTTGTATCATAATCTCCGCTTCTGGAATGATTGAAGCCGGACGAATTAAACATCATGTGGCAAATAACATTGAGGAGGCAAAAAATACGATTTTGATTGTAGGTTATGCTGAACCTACTTCCATTGGGGGTAAAATCAGAAGTGGTGAAAAAGTAATTCGCATTTTTGGAGAAGAGCACAATGTTGTAGCAGATGTAGTTGTTTTAGATTCCTACAGTGCACACGCGGATTACAAAGAAATGTTGCAATACTTTGAATGTCAAGATAAAAGTAAAATAAAACAAACAATTTTGGTCCATGGAGAATATGAAACTCAAGTTAATTTTAAGGAAAAATTATTAGATGCTGGTTTCAGAAACATCGTTATTCCTGGAATGTCTGATGTAATTGAAATTTAATTGTCAAAATTTGAAAAAGCTTATACTTTTCTTTGTATTAATTTTAAGCATAACAACATTTGCTCAAAGTGATACCACGCTTATTCAATCTCATTTGAAAAACATAACCAAACAAATGGGTTTTCGCAATTACGAAAATCTATATTTATTAAATGAAACAGCTGAGTACATTCAAAAGGACTTTTTAAAATATTCAGATTCCGTTAGTTTTCAAAAATATAAGGTTGGTCGAGAAGAATACAAAAATGTAATTGCTTCCTTTGGGACAGAAAATAAAAAAAGAATCATCATTGGTGCTCACTACGATGTTTGTGGAAACCAAGAAGGAGCTGACGACAATGCGAGTGGAACAGTTGGTTTACTAGAATTAGCGCGTATGCTGAAAGGCAAAAAACTGAATTATCGAATAGATTTAGTTGCTTACACATTGGAAGAACCACCTTATTTCAGAACTGAATATATGGGGAGTTACATCCACGCTAAATATCTTGCCGACAATAAAATTGATGTTTTTGGAATGGTTTCTTTAGAAATGATTGGCTTCTTTAAGGACGAAAAAAACACACAAGAATATCCTTTAAACATACTCAAACTGATTTATGGCAACAAAGGAAATTACATAACTTTGGTGAAAAAGTTTGGTTCAGGAAAATTTAGTCGCGCCTTTTCGCATCAATTCAAAAAAAGTAAAAAAATCAGAACCAAAAAATTCGTTGGTCCAAAAGTACTTCCCGGCATCGATTTCTCCGATCACCTCAACTATTGGAAGTTTAACTTTTCTGCCTTGATGTTGACCGATACAGCTTTTTACCGAAACAAAAACTACCACGAAAAAGGCGACAAAATGGAAACGCTAGATATCAATCGAATGGCGAAAGTTATTGATGGGGTTTTGGAGAGTGTTTTAGGGATGAAGTAAATTAAAAACTCAGTACTACTAACCCACACTTCGACAAGCTCAGTGTCCGTAACTACTAACTGCTAACTGCCAACTACAAACTAATTCACTTTCTCTCAATTTCTTTTAAATTCTCCATTTTCTTCAGCTCTAGGAAACCAGAGATATCTTCAAAATGTTCCTTGATACGTTTGTTTCCAAATTCAAACACTTTTTCAGCCAAGCCTATTAAGAAATCTCGGTCGTGAGAAACCAAAATCAAGGTTCCGTCAAAATCTTTTAATGCATCTTTTATAATGTCTTTGGTTTTCATATCCAAGTGATTTGTTGGCTCATCGAGAATCAATAAATTCACAGGTTGCAACAATAGTTTAATCATTGCCAAACGTGTTTTTTCTCCTCCAGATAATACTTTTACCTTTTTTGTAATATCATCACCGCTAAACATAAAAGCGCCCAACAAATCTTTTACCTTCGTTCTTGCGTCTCCTTCAGCTATTAAATCTATCGTTTCAAAAATTGTAAGACTTTCATCTAACAAAGAAGCTTGGTTTTGAGCAAAATAGCCAATTTCAACATTATGACCCAATTCTAAACTGCCTTCAAAATCAATTTCATTCATGATGGCCTTGATTAAGGTGGATTTTCCTTCCCCATTTCGACCAACAAAAGCAACTTTCTGACCACGCTCAATTGTTAATGAAGCTTTATTGAAAACAACGTGATCACCATAACTTTTACTCACTTCATTTGCAATTACAGGATAAGAACCAGATCTCGGCGCAGGAGGAAATTTTAATCTCAATGCAGAAGTATCCAATTCATCTACTTCAATGATAGTTAACTTCTCCAACATTTTCACGCGAGATTGCACTTGATTTGTTTTGGAATACGTTCCTCTAAATCGATCAATGAATTCTTGGTTTTCAGCAATCATTTTTTGCTGTTCCTCGTATTGTTTTTGTTGTTGCGCTCTTCTATCTTTTCTTAATTCCAAATAATGAGAATATTTTGCCTTGTAATCATAGATTCTTCCCATAGTTACTTCTATCGTACGATTGGTGATATTATCTACAAAAGCTCTATCGTGCGAAATAACAACTACTGCTTTTGCTTGATTAATCAAAAAATCCTCCAACCATTGAATAGAATCAATATCCATGTGATTCGTTGGCTCATCTAATAATATTAAATCTGGTTTTTGCAACAAAATTTTAGCCAATTCAATTCGCATTCTCCATCCACCACTAAATTCCGAAGTTGGTCGTGTGAAATCATTTCTTTCAAAACCTAAACCTAAAAGCACTTTTTCAACATCTGCCTCAAAATTTGTTTCTTCAATGGAATAATATTTTTCACTCAATTCAGAAACACGCTCGATAATTTTATAGTAATCATCTGAATCGTAATCTGTCCTAACAGTAAGTTCATGATTTAAAGCATCCATTTCGTCCTTCATCTCGAACAATTTTGAAAAAGCTTTCGACGTTTCCTCAAAAACTGTTGCATTATCTTCAGTCAATAAATGTTGAGGCAAATAAGCTATAACATAATCTTTAGGAGCCGAAACTGAGCCTCTAGTAGGAGAATTAATTCCTGCTAAAATTTTCAGTAAAGTAGATTTTCCTGCTCCGTTTTTACCCATTAAGGCAACTTTATCATTTTCGTTTATAACGAAAGAAACATCACTAAATAAAGTTGAACCGTTAAATTCAACTGCTAAACCATCGATTGAAATCATGTAATATGTATAAAAAAATCCACCAATCTTAGGACTGATGGATTTGCATTTTTTTGAATATAAAACTTATAATAAACCTTCTAAAATTTCATCTCTAGAAATTCCAACTTTCACTTTTTCAATAATTACTTTTGATTTGTCGTGAACTGTTTCTTCGCTAAAACCTAAAGCTAAACCTAATTGATTGATGTAATGAATTTCTTCGTTTGATAAAACTCCATCAACAAAAGCCATTTGAATCAATTGAATAAATCGTTCGTAACGCTCTTCTCTTGAATAAGGAGGAATGACTGGGTAACTTTCAGGGTTTTCAATAATTTCTTTAACTTGCTCATCAGTAATTGACAACTTACTAGCAATGTTTTGCAATAATTTTTTTTCTGTATTATCAATTTTACCGTCAAAACGAGCAATTAAAACTAAATTTCTAAAATGCCCTTTTTGGCTTGTTTGTTCTCCTGTCTCGAAAAGTTGTGCTAAAGTTCCCATTAATAATTATTTTTTGACAAAATTAATAAAAATCGTTTAATAAACTATGGATGAAATCTAAAATTGATTTTTTTTTCATAAATTTGAAACATGAAATTTACCCTATTTTTTTTAGTATTATTTGTATCTTTTTTCGGCTTGACTCAACAGGATAGCAAGATTGACAGAAAAGTTAAACGCTTTGAATATGCCATAAGAGATGCACATAGATTAGGATTTAACAATGATTTTAAAAAAAGTGATGCCTTAAATCATGTCATTACTACCAGGGATTCTTTGGCAAAAAATTGTCCAATTTCTTTAAATTCTGATGCAATTGTTATAGATCAAACCAAGCTAATTAATTGGATCACGACTTATGAGTCTGAATATCAGAATTTCATTGCCTTTTTAGAAGTCTATATTCGTAAAAACATTTAAAATGAAAAGTCTATATTTACTCATCACTTTATTCTTTGCTCTAAATAGCTTTTCTCAAGGATGTAATTCTGATGTTTCCATCTGTACGCAAGGTGTTGCCGGTCCATTTGCGTTTGACCAAAATACGAGCGGTCCTCCAAATGACTATGCAGACCCTGTCGGTTGCAGTACAGGAAGTTTTGGGAATGACTTTGGATTTGGATTTATTTTATTGTACATCAC
>JBKCGI010000123.1:0-4228 GCA_046303515.1 Flavobacteriia bacterium
GTTATTTTGGGAAATTTGGATGAGCAACTACATTAAGTGCTTGTTGCATGTGTCTTTGATTATGGTAAACAACAAACAAAAGTGCGTCACCTAATCTCAAACGAATAATTTTACTAATAGAAATTGGAATTTTCACACGTCTGATATTTACATTTTCAGAAGATTCGATAATATTTTGGAGTTCTATTAAATTTGTCTCTAATAAACTTAAATCATTTTTAGAAACTAAACTTACGTCTAATCTTGGATTATAAGCTCGTTGTGTTTTAAACTTACGTTTTACGTTATTAGCATTGCCTAATTTCATCGATTTCCAAGCTGAACGACCTAGTGGTGAAGAAATAAAAGTTTCACTTGGAGTATTAAATTTTGTTTTGGCAATTTTACTTTTGAAGGTTTTGTGATAATAATTCGCATACTGATTTAAGTGTGCAAATATTTCGCTAATATTCCAAGAAGTTTCAATTGGTCTCCATTTCAATTGTTCATCATTTAATTGATTAAATCGAGACTTTAAATTATCCAAATTTTGTTGTGTAATTTTTCTAAGTTCTTGAATTAATTCAGTTGATGTCATAACAAACTTCTTGAAAAGTGATTAATTTTAACAAAGGTACACTAAGCATTTATTTTTTCAAAATAAAAATGATATTTTGTTTGCTTTTCTGAGGTAAATTCAAAATGACCATTTAATTGTTCTGTTAAGGTCTCAATAAGTTCCAAACCAAAGGTGTTCTCTCTTTCAGGTATTTTCCAATTTCCATTGTCAGAATATTCAAATTCAATCTTATCGTCTGAGATTTCTCTTAAAATCACGTTTATTTCAGGGGTATCAGTAGTATTAAAGGCATATTTTATAGAATTTGATAGCAATTCGTTAAAAATTAGTGCTACTGGAACTATCGGTTTCAATCCAAAATCAACAACTGTACATTGTATATTGAACTTGATTGGCTTTTCAACTTGAAATGAACGGATCATATCGTTTGCCAAAGTAGAAAAATAATCTTTCAAGTCAATTTTGGAAAAGTCTTCTGTTTGATAAATTTTCTCATGGATTAGAGCCATTGCTAAAACACGATTAATGGATTCGTTGAATTTTTTCAATTCTTTTTTATCCGTAATATCTCTTGTTTGCAAACGCAATAAACTAACAATAACCTGTAAATTGTTTTTTACCCGGTGATGAACTTCCTTTAATAAAACAGTTTTTTCATCATTTTGAGTATTTATTAATTCAAATTGGTTCTCAAGAAATTGTTTCGCTTCATTGAGTTGATCTTCTGCCTCCTTGTTGGTTTTTATATTTTGCCAATTCAAATAGTAAATAATTGCAAAACAGATGAAAATATTGAATCCAAAAGAGTTTATTTGCATCTGGCTTAATGCTTTCATTACCAAAATCTGTTCGTTGAAAAAGAAAATATAGAAGATAGTTAAGGCAATGGTATGGGCGCTAATTATTATGGTACCCCATTTCCTTCCCAAAGTTAAAAAGCTGAGCATCGAACTAACGACCATCCATAAACTATCAACTATTCTTGGTTGCTCATTTACATAATATAAAGTAAAAATACATAGGGCAGCACCAATTATGTTATAAAAAAGTATGAAGGTTTTATATTTACCTGTTAATTTCACATATAAAAATAGGGCTACGGCTATTAAAAATCCAACTAGTGTAATCCAAATGTTATGTTCATTAAAAAAGAAAAATAATAAAACTAAAAGTATACTTAATGTGATTACTAAAAATAAGGTTATTCTATAAGAAAGTAAATAACGAGCTCTCTCGAAAATATCCGTATATTCATTTTTAGTAGGAGTAAAAATCTTTTTTAAGATTGAAAGCATGCTTTAATTTTGCTACAAATAAACTAAAAAGATTTAATAAATCTTCAATAAATTTTAATTGAGGACAAAATTCTACTATTTTATAAAAGATATTTTTTGAGATTTCAATTTACTTTCTTAATTTTGCATAAAAATCGGGTGATTTCTCCCCTAATATCGAGGAAAGGATGCTTGCTCTCCGTGACGAGCGGTAAAATAATCTAAATTTAAAGCTTATGTTATCAGTTATGGAAAATTTATCTTCTCAAGAATTAATTAATTTGGAAGACAAGCACGGAGCACACAATTATCATCCACTTCCTGTTGTTTTGGCGAAAGGTGAAGGAGTAAATGTTTGGGATACCGAAGGAAAACATTATTATGATTTTTTATCTGCATATTCTGCTGTAAATCAAGGTCATTGTCATCCAAAAATCACACAGGCATTGGTTGATCAAGCTCAAACACTTGCCTTGACTTCTAGAGCATTCTACAATGATTCTTTAGGTTTATATGAACAATTTATCACAAATTATTTTGGTTTTGATAAAGTTTTGCCAATGAATACTGGTGCTGAGGCGGTTGAAACGGCAATCGAATTGGCACGTAAATGGGGATATGAGAAAAAAGGGGTAAGTGAAAATCAAGCGCAAATCATTGTGTGCGAAGGTAATTTCCACGGAAGAACAACTACAATTGTATCTTTTTCAAGTGATCCTGATTCAAATACAAATTTTGGTCCTTTTGGTCCTGGTTTTATTTCAATTCCCTACGATGATACAAATGCTTTAGAATTGGCATTAGAAAACAAAAACGTAGTAGGTTTTCTTGTTGAACCAATTCAAGGTGAGGCTGGGGTTTATGTTCCGACCGAAGGATTTTTATCAAAAGCAAAAGCTTTGTGTGAGCAAAATAATGTTTTATTTATCGCGGATGAGGTTCAAACAGGAATTGCGCGTACTGGAAGTTTATTAGCTGTATGTGGTAATTGCTCGTGTGAAAAACAGTGTGAAAAACAAGCAACTTATTCGAAACCAGATATTTTAATATTAGGAAAAGCTTTATCAGGCGGAGTTTACCCAGTCTCAGCAGTCTTAGCTGACAACGATATTATGGAAGTGATTAAACCTGGTCAACATGGTTCAACTTTTGGTGGAAATCCAATTGCTGCAAAAGTTGCAATCGCTGCCTTGGAAGTTGTTTTGGATGAGCAATTGGCTTTAAATGCTAGAAATCTTGGTGAATTATTCAGATCAGAAATGAATCGAATTATAGCTAACACAGATTTAATTGTAAAAGTACGAGGAAAAGGTTTGTTAAATGCAATTATTGTGAATGATTCTCCAGACAGCAAAACTGCTTGGAACTTATGTGTTGTTTTGAAAGAAAACGGTTTGTTAGCTAAGCCAACTCATGGAAATATCATTCGTTTTGCACCACCATTGGTTATCACAAAAGAGCAATTGATGAAATGTGTTGCTATTATTGAGAAAACAGTGATGGAATTCACAAAATAATTTAAATTTAAAATTCATATATGAGCCTCAGCAAATGACTTTGTTGGGGCTTTTTTACGCTTAAAGTTTCATTTAACGTGTAGTAAATTTGGTTTAAATTGAATTCGTATGAACATAAAAGATTTTTTAAGAAATTGTCATTTTTATTTAGCTTAAACTTTATTCCGATGGGTATGCCAATTGAAAAGGCTTGAATTTTGGGAGCAGAATAAATTGTCCCTGTAGTTGAAATAGAATTATTAGAATTACTAAACAAGCCAATAGAATCTTGATTAGCATTGAATTGTTCTATAGCATAGCTTTTTGTGTCAAATCCTGCAATTTGAATTTTATTGTGAAATTCCATTCCAAATTCAAAACCAGAATATAGATAAAACTGTTTTGAAAGTTGATAGTCAATTAGCAGAGCCGTTTTAATAGTATGTGAAAAGGATCGTATAAAAAGATTTTTTGTTTCATTAATATTGCTATCAAAATAATATTTTTCGCTAGTTAAACTCGATGTCAAGGTGTCATAGGGATAAGAAGTAGATTTATACCAACTTTGATATGTTTTAAGTCCTTCACCATAAGAATAGGAAATTCTGGGACTCCAAATAAATTTAGTTTTAGTGATTTGATTAGCGTACGACAAATGAATATTTAGTTTGGTATTGTAACTTCTGAAAAAATGATTATCACTTTTAAAATTCGAATCAATTGAGTTTGGTTCAATTATTTTAGAATCAATATAACTCAAATTGTTACTTAAATCAAGGAGTTGATATTGACTAATTTCCATTCCAATTCCAAGTTCAAACTTTTTGAAATTCAAAGTATCTTTTCTTTGAGAAATAACGAATAATGGAAAAAAAAATAGTGTTAGAAATAAAAATTTC
>JBKCGI010000124.1:0-6141 GCA_046303515.1 Flavobacteriia bacterium
TCCTACTTTTCAAACTTTAGATTTTCAGTATTCTCTAAACGGTCCTGTAAAAAGATTAAATTTAAATCATCCTTCGATGAAGGCAGTAGTAATTGCAAACTTTGCTGTAACAGCTTTAGCAGGTAATCCTACTTTTCAAAATACTGGTTTGTGGTACGAATATTTTTCTGGAGACACTTTAAATGTAACGGCAACAACTCAAACGATAAATTTAAATCCAGGGGAATACAGGATTTACACAACAAACAAATTACAACAACCTGATATTCTGTCTACCTTAAGTTTTGAAGAATTAATTGCTAATGAATTCGAATTGAATATTTATCCAGTTCCATCAAGTGATTTGCTTAATTTGAAATTTGAATCCCAAAAAAGCCAAACTATTTCATACAAAATTATCGACATCAAAGGTCAAGTTGTTTACAATAAAACTAACTTAAAAGTAAATACTGGTTCAAATAACTTTGAAGTAAATATTCAAAATCTTGAAAAAGGGAACTATGTTATTTTGATTGAAACTGAAAATGGATTTTCAAATAAAGACTTTATAAAAATGTAATGTTTAAGGTAAATTGTAAAATATTATTTTTATTTTTAACTGTAAGTTTTTACTACAGAGGTCAACAATTTGGACACTTTGCATCTGCAACTTATATTCAAACTTGTTCCACCGAGAAATTTTATAATAATGCAGTTGAAAGAGCTGATCCAGATTGCATTAATCCGGATTGCGACACCATTTTTGACAGCAAAAACTTTGGAGCCTTTTTCAAAAATTCAAATGATTTAATTCTCAGAGGTGGAGAGCTAAAAACATTTAGAGGAGTTAATTCCAATGTCTGTGGCGCAAAATTATATTATACCATTTATACAGTTGGCAATCGTCCAGCAAGTCCTGTTTTTTCAGAAATAAATTTACCACATGCGTCAAATTGCGATTTAGGTGATTTTACTTTCCAAGATAATTATGGTCCTTGCATTGATAGAGATCAAAAATGGGGAACCCAAGCGCAACAGATTGATTTAACAGTGTTTAATCAAGGAAATTACGCACTAGAGGTTTACTTTGAAGCATTTGGAAGTCAAAATACAACAAATCAGTGTGATGACACAGTTCAAGTAATAAATGGTGGCAACAATTTTATTGCACTTTTTCAAATTATTGATGCTTCGATTACCGCAAATGGACCAATAACATTTTGTGAAGGAGGACAAGTTACCTTAACTTCTTCAGTTCCTTTAGGGAATATTTGGAATACCGGAGAGACAAGCCAAAGCATCACTGTCAATTTATCAGGTACTTACGGCCTAACCTTGCCTGCATTAAATGCCTGTCAGACGAGTGATCAAACATCAATTACTGTTACTGTAAATTCACTTCCAAATGTTTCAGGTGGAACCGATCTTGTTATTTGTGAAGGGCAAAGTATAACTCTAAACGGAAGTGGGGCATCAACTTATGTTTGGGATAATGGAGTGCAAAATGGAGTTCCCTTCACTCCTACCCAAAATCAAGTTTATACTGTTACAGGAACTAATTCAGCTACCTCGTGTTCAAATACTGCTACAATTTCTGTTACAGTAAATTCTTTTTCAACAGTTGATGTAAGTTCAAATTCAACTATTGTGTCACCGGGCCAAATTGTGCAATTTCAAAATAATTCAGAGATTGCAACTAGTTTTACTTGGAATTTTAATAATGGTCAAAACCCATTAATTGTTGCAGATTTAAGTGCACAACAAGCTGTTTTTCAAAACACAGGAAATTATTATGTAGTTTTGACTTCCAACAATCTTGGATGCACAAATGCAGATAGTGTCCTAATAATTGTTACCAGTCTTGACACTGTTTTAATTGAAACACCAAATATTTTTACTCCAAATGGAGACCCTGCAAATAGTGGATTTACCTTAAATACAAAGAATGCAAAAGAAATAAAAGTTACAATATTAAATCGATGGGGGAATATTGTGTTTGAAATCACTGATTTCATAACAACTTGGGATGGGAAAATTGATGGAAAACTTGCAAGTGAAGGGACTTATTTTTATATTTATGAAGTTAAAGACGTAAATGACCAAATTCATAAAGGTCATAATTTCTTGACCTTAGTGAGATAAAAGCAAATGAAAAAACCAATTTCTATACTGTTTTTACTAACAACTTTACTAGTTGCAGGTCAAAATTTTGGAGATTTTGCTTCAGCCGTTTACATTAAGAACTGCACCACAACTCAATTTTATAACACAACAGGTACTGGTGTCAATTGCATTAACACGACTTGTACTACTGTTTTTCAAGGAACTAATTTTGGATCTTTTAATCAAAACTCAAATGGTTTAAGCTTGTTAGGCGGAGAAATAAAGACATTCAAAAATGCAGGGGCAAATGTTTGCGGTGGAAACTTAAACTATACAGTTTACCTTACAGGTTCAAGACCTGGCAGTCCAACTTTCACACAAATAAACTTAGGTTTTTTCTCAAATTGTTGTACTACTTCTTTTTGTGTCGGAGGTGGTCCGTGTGGTGGTAATGACCAAAAATGGCAAACTACGAATCATAATTTCGACCTTACAAATAGAGCAGCAGGAAATTATACATTAGAGATATACTATGATTATAGTGGTAATTACGGTGCTACTAGTGGCTGTCCTGACACAAGATATATTAACAACGGTGGGAGTTCAACAAACTACACGGCTACTTTTCAAATTGTTGCTTCCGGCGGTTCTTGTGCATTACTTCCAGTTGATTTATTAAATTTTTCTGGAGTATGTGAAAATAACACAACAAATATTAACTGGTCAACAGCAAGTGAAACAAATAGTTCTCATTTTACAATTGAAAAATCTTATGATGGTGAGGTTTGGGATTCACTTGCACGATTTAACGCTGAAGGATTTTCAACTAAAAATAAAGAATACCAATTTGAAGATTCTAGCAGGAACATAATAAATACTAGTTATTATAGATTAAGACAATATGATTTTGATGGACAAATGCGCTTTGATCAAATTCTACCTCTGATTTGTGATTCTAAGGAAAATTTATTCTATACCTTCCCGAATCCGAGTAATTCTGATTTTCAACTAATAGTGCAACGAAACAAACAAATTGGAAACTATATTTTGACGATATCCGATATCAATGGTAAAGAAATTTTTCAATCTGAAATTGAAGTAAAAAAAGGAATAAATATAATTCCTTTAATGGAAAAACTTAACGCCGGTATTTACTTAATTTCTATTACAAATGAGGAGCAACAATCAGAAACAATTAAGCATATTGTTTACTGATTTCTCTTTTTAAAAATGGCATAAGTTGCAAAACTTGCCAACCAGTGTTCTCCCATATAATCGCCGTCCACTATGTTTTTAATGGAATAATCGAAATGTTTGTCGGCAACGGTTTTTAAATGGGTCAATTTCTTATCACATCTTGCTAATTCATATAAACACCAAGCTCTAGAGAAATTTAAACCATCTAAATGTACCAATTTCCCGTCTGTTCGATCTTTGATTTTTCCAACGTTCAAATCAAATGATTTTAAAAAAAGTTGCGGGTGGAATTTCTCCAACCAAGATAAAAACTCTTGTTTTGGAAGCACTTTTCGCATGACATCTATTTCTTGAAATCCTGGAGATAAAAAATCATAGCCACTTGGTTCGTAATCAAATTGGTAGTTTTTGTCAATTAAATAAAAACTTTTTGCGCTTTTTTGTACCGTCTGCATCAATTCCTTATCCTTAGTTTGTTCTGCGAAATCATACGCAAAAGACAATGCAAAAGCAGTATTCGGATGTTCACCTGTTCGAATGGGATAAACTAACTTAGGTAAAAAAGTGATTAATTTTTCACTCAATAATTCGGTCAGAGGACTCAAATTTTTAGCCCATTTTTGTGCCTGTGGATTTTTCCAGATATTTAACTCCTCTTGTAATTTGAAAATCCAAGCCCAACCATAAGTTCTTTCAAAAGATTCGTTGTTTTTTGTTTTAAAAAAAGCTATTTCCTGTTCAATTTTTTTTGAATCAAATTGATTATCCAAAATTTGTAATATCGAATCACGATTTTTTAAATCAGGAAATTGTTTCGCTAATTTAACCAAAAGCCAATGTCCATGCACAGCCGAATGCCAATCGAAACAACCGTAAAAAACAGGATGTAAAGTCTTTGGTGACAACAATTCATTAGAATCATTCAAGACCTGCCCCAATTTATTCGGGTATTCTTGATTCAAACATTTACAAGGTAATGCCGCTAATCTATTCGCCTCTTGAGTTTTAAAAGTATAATCTTTTGTAACTTTTTGCTCCTTTTCCGTTTGACAAGAATTGAAGGTCAAGGCTATAAGTGTTAAAATGACTAAATTTTTCATTTTTGGTTTTGATTTTTTGTAATATTACGAATAAAATAATTTACTCATGAGAAAAGAATATATTCTTAATCCGATTTTTGCTCTGTCCCTTCTACTTTTGGTTTTAAATGATTTTATTTTCAAAGTCGAATTTTCAAATTTTGTGACAGGAAAGTTATCAGACTTTTCGGGAATTACTGTTTTTACGTTATTTTTAATGATCTTTTTCTCCAACAATAAAAAACACGTTTTCATTTTTGTAATCTTATTTTTTAGTTTTTGGAAAAGTTCTTTGAGTTCACCGTTCATTGAGTTTATTAACCAAATTCCTAACCTAAACTACGTTCGAATAGTCGATTATTCTGACTTAATCGCTTTAATCGTTCTAATCCCCTTAAACTTTTATGAACCACAAAAAATTCAGTTCAAAAAATATAAATTCTTAGCATTTAACAGTCTGTTTGGATTATCCATTTTTGCCATGTTCGCTACATCCAGAGGAAATATGAGAGATTATGGTCGCGTTTTTATTGGTGAAACAATCAAATACAAAGCAAGTAAAACAGGCTTTTTATCAACTTTAAATCAAAATGGAATTACATATAAATTAAAAAATAAATATCTAGATAAAAAAGATAGCATTTTTGACTATTCCTTATCAAAATTCACTATAAACTCTGACACCATCTACAATGCGGATATTTCAATTAAACAATTGAGGGAAGAGAAGATAGCTGTTAATTTGAGAAGTATTTATATCACAGAAAACGGAAAACCCCTTGAAGTTCAAAATTATACTACGAGAGACTCAATTATTAACAGTTACAAAACAAAGACCATTGATTATTTCAAAGCAATGAAGTAAATCAAAGTGTACTTTTCTCTCTAGCGACAACAGATTCGTACAATTCTTCATACATCGGCAAAACTTTTTCGATGCTGAAATCTTTCGCTCTTAGCAAAGCATTTTGTTTGAATTTGTTTAATTTTTCTTCATTCAAAAGTAAATCAATAGCATTATTGGCCATATCTTCTGTGTCACCTACATAAGACATGTATCCAGAATATCCATGAATATTCACTTCCGGAATCCCACCTGTATTGGAAGAAATCACAGGAACACCCACTGCCATCGCTTCTAAAGCTGCTAAACCAAAACTTTCTGTCTCTGAAGGAAGTAAAAATAAATCAGAAATTTCAAGTACATGACTTGTATCTCTTACTTTACCGATAAAAATAACGTTTTCACAAATACCTAAATCACGTGCCATGTGTTCCGCCAAACTTCTATCTGGTCCATCTCCTGCAAGTAATAACTTAGCTGGAACTTTCTCTGATATTTTATGAAAAACATTGATTACATCTTCAATACGTTTTACTTTTCTAAAATTAGACGTATGCGTAATAATTTTCACATCATCCTCAGCATATCTTCTTCGTAATTCTAAATTTATCGGTTTGATTTCATCCAATGAATCAATGAAATTTGGAATCACATGAATATCACGATTGGTATCAAAATGGTTGTAAGTGTCTTTTCGTAAACTTTCAGAAACAGCTGTCACTGCGTTAGATTGATTCAAACAAAAAGTAATCACTGGTTCAAAAGATTGATCTTTTCCTACCAACGTAATATCTGTTCCGTGCAAAGTAGTGATAAATGGAATGTCAATTCCCTGAGTTTTTAATATTTGTTGCGCCATATAAGCTGCAGAAGCGTGAGGAATGGCGTAATGAACGTGTAAAATATCTAATTTCTCGTATTTCACCACATCCACTAATT
>JBKCGI010000125.1:0-8264 GCA_046303515.1 Flavobacteriia bacterium
TCCAGCGAAATCAGCCACTTCAAAATGGTAATATTTAATTTCAGACAAATTGATTGAAGTCAAACTTTGCATGGCCGCAACTGCTTTTGGTCCTTGAATTGCTAATAAAGAATAATCGTCTGACAAATTGCGCATTTCTACTCCCATATCGTTGTGAGAAGAAATCCAATTCCAATCTTTTTCAATGTTAGAAGCGTTAACAACCAATAAATATTGCTCTTCTTTCATTCTGTAAACAATCAAATCATCTACAATTCCACCTTTACCGTTCGGTAAACAAGAATATTGAGCACGACCGATTGTTAAAGTTGAAGCATCATTTGTTGTTACTTTTTGAATCAAATCCAAAGCTTTTGGTCCAGTTAACAAAAATTCACCCATGTGGGAAACGTCAAAAACCCCAACTCCATTTCTTACTGTTTCGTGTTCTGCGTTTACTCCCTCATATTGAACTGGCATGTTATAACCTGCAAAAGGAACCATTTTAGCCCCAAGAGCAACATGAACATCTGTTAAAGCTGTGTTTTTCATTGAAATTGAATTTTATAATTTTTGCAAACTTACATAAATTTTTTCGTTCAAAATTCATACAGAATAAATGAAAAAATTATATGATAAGTTCCCTCTTACATTTGAAATAGTTTTAAAGTGGAAATGCTTTGGAATTATCTTACTAATTGAATGTTTCCGTGACCTGATTGAACTTGTCCTGTAAATAAATCCTTGTATGAATATTTATAGAAATAAACTCCAGGAGTCAAATCCGTACCATTTTGTTTCCCATCCCATTTCACTTTTTGTTTTGAAACGGTATAAACTTGTTCCCCCCAACGATTGTAAATCTCAAAATTGAAATCAACTATCCAATCAAAACTATTGGAATATATCAATTCGTAAAATTCATTGATATTATCTTGATTTGGTGAGAAAATATTTGGAATAGTTACAACTGTCTGGCAAATTGAAAAAATTTCAATGGTATCAGAACTTGAGCAAATCATATTTGGTTCCGTAATCTTTACATAATAAATTCCAGGGTCATTTATGGCAATTTGTCGAATAGAATCACCAGTAGACCATTCATAAAAAGAACCAGGATTTAAAGCGTCAAGGGTAAATGAAACTTCTTCCAAACAAACAGTGATTTGTTCTGAAAGAAAAGGCTTATCAGGAGCTTCTAAGACAGTTAATTCCAAACTATCCTTCAAACTTTCACCTTCAATTGCAAAATCAATAAAGTACGTACCTGCTTGAGAAATGGTTATAACTGAATCATTTTGATTGAATGGAGTTGAAAAATCAACATTATTCCAATTTGCCAAAACAGTCCCATCTTCATACGTCCATTTGTAACTCGTCAAATTATCTTCATAAAAAGAAATTACAGCATTTTCGCCATCACAAATTGTTGTGTCTTTACAAAAGTTGAATATAGTTATCGTATCCCGATTGACACATGAATTTACAGGCTCAGTTATTCTTACAAAATATGTACCTGGCTGCGAAGCTTGAATTGTTTGACTTGTTTGACCTGTTGACCACAAATATGCACTTCCATTATTCAAAGCATTCAAAGGAAAATTATTCTGATTTTCGAAACAAGTAATTGCATATTTATTTGCAAAAGGTTTATTTGGAATTGGAACTTCAGAAACAACAATACTATCATGAATCGCTTGATTATTGATCTCAACATCAAGGTAATATGTTCCAAATTGTGTAGTGTAAAAAACAGAATCATCCAAATTAAATGGATCTGTAAAATCGAGTGCATTCCAATTTTTAATCACCGTTCCATCTTCATAAGTCCAAGTATAACTCGTCAAATTTGGATCATAAAAACTTACTTGTGCTGTATCTCCCTCGCAAACATAGACATCTTCTAAATCAATCGTATATTTTGGGAAGCAAATTTGCTGCAAATTAGAAACTCCTCCAGTTGAGGCTGTAAAACCCCATTTGATAATATTTTCCCCATTAAAAACAGTATTAATCAAATCACTTTGTCGAGTAAATCTCAAAACACCGTCAAAATACATAGTGATTGTTTGATTTACAGCATCCCAAACGATTCGTGCAACATGATATCCACCATCTTCTACATTTCCAGAGTTAGGTCTTAATGGAACAGCACTCACAGCGGGATTTACGTAATCAGAATTAAAATACATTGCAGTATGATCAGCAGGAATGTCATTCACACCTTCATTGGCATTCTCCCAAGTGTCAAATTCTATAGCAACTGAGGGAACAATTCCTGAAAAGCCCAACCATCTTCCAAACATTCCGATACTGTCAGAATTCATACCACGCATCACAAAAGCAAAACCATCCGCTCCCCACTGGTCATTTGAGCCGAGTGTCATACAAAATGAGGCATCGAAACTATAATTGAGATTAATTGCTTTATTGTCCCAAACTGCACCTCCTTGATTTTGGATATTATCAGTTAAAGTAAAACAGGAATCTATTTCTCCACAAACTACATTATTGATATTTGAAACACCATAGGTATTACCAATAATTTCGTATCCAAATTGAGCGTTTATATTATTGAATATCAACAATATAAGTAAGTTTAATATTTTTTTCATATTAGTTTTGAGTCCACAAATTTAATAATTAAAAACGACTAAATCGTTTTAGTGTGTATAATTATTTATTAACATTAAGGCTATTTAAAAGCATATCAAACCGTTCATAAATATTTTTATCGTGAAATAAAACTTGTTTTTAATTTTACATTCGTGAAAGCATGTTTATCAATATTTTTCCTGACTCTTGGAGTTTTTGCCATTTCTCAAAATAAGCAAATTAAAGCCATTCGTATCAACGAAAAAATTAAGATGGATGGAAATTTAGATGAAAAAAGCTGGAAATCAGCTCCTAAAGCGGTCGATTTTCTAGAACGAAATCCAACAGAAGGAAAAAAAGCACAATATCCTTCTGAAGTTTCTATTTTATATGATGATTATGCTATTTATGTTGGAGCCATGTTGTATGACGACCATCCTGATAGTATTTTAAAACAATTGGGGGAGCGTGACGATGATTTAAATGCAGATAATTTCCTTATTTCTTTTGATACGTATAATCAAAAGTTAGATGCCTTTGTTTTTGGAGTTTCAGCGTCAGGAGTTCAAACTGACTACCGCTACTCCGACTTTTCCTTTAATGCAGTTTGGCATTCACACGTAAAAATATTACCAAACGGTTGGTCGGTAGAAATGGAAATTCCCTTTTCTGCATTGCGCTTTCCCAATGGAGATTCTCTGACTTGGAAAATCCAAATAGAACGAGAAATTCGAAGAACTAGAAGTCAATTACAATGGTCCATGGTCTCGAAAGATTTGTCTAATGTGATTAATTATTGGGGAGATTTAACTGGACTGAAAGACATCAAAAACCCAATCAGACTTCAGTTTTTCCCTTACCTTTCTGGAAATTTCCAACAAAAAGGAAAGGAAAGTTCGTATGGATATGGTGGTGGAGCTGATCTAAAATATGGTTTAAGTGAGGCATTCACTTTGGACATGACCTTATTGCCTGATTTTAGTCAAGTTCGATCAGATAATGTCGTAAAAAACCTCTCTGCTTTTGAACAAATTTTTGAAGAACAACGTCCTTTTTTTCAAGAAGGAATTGATTTATTTACTCGTGGAAATTTATTCTACACAAGAAGAATTGGTGGTAGACCAAATAGATATTATAATGTCTATTCAGAAATTGGTGAAAATGAAGAAGTAAGCTCCAACCCTGGGGAAGCTAGGTTAATTAACGTAAGTAAAATATCTGGACGATCTGAAAAAGGGACGGGTATTGGCTTTCTAAATGCCCTAACAGATGAATCTTTTGCTACGATTCGCGATACAATAACAGGACAAGAACGCCTTTACAGAACAAATCCAGTTGTGAACTATAACATTTTCACTATTGACCAAAATTTAAAAAACAACAGTTCATTCTTTTTAACAACTTTAAATACAACACGATTTAATGGCTTTAGCGATGCAAATGCAAGCGGAGGAGGTTTGAATTTAGTAAACAAAAAAAATTCGTATTCTTTTAATGCTAATTTCAAAATTACACAAGTAGAGGATACGATAAGAGGCGAAAATTTATTGAATTATAATAAACTAAATGACGGAATCAACTACTTTGTACAATTTGCTAAAATCAAAGGAGCAATTAGAGCTAGTATATCCTCAGACAATATCTCCTCAAACTATAACCCTAATGATTTAGGTGTATTTTTTCAAACAAATTATAGATTTCACAAGGCAGCAGTTAGTTTTAATAAATTTAATCCTTTTTGGAAATTAAATCAATTACGCGCAACATTCAATTATCAAATGGATCAAAATTACACTACAAATCAGATTTTGAGACATGAAATATCTGTAAATAGTTTTACAACAATACGTAAAAACTTTCACTCTGTATTTTTTGATTTAAATTCTCAACTTGGCGATGGTATCGATTTATTTGAATCAAGAGTGCCTGGTAAAATATTCATCAATCCGGGATATTTTTTTGTTGGCGGAGGTGTTTCCAGCGATTACAGACGTAAATTCGCTTTAGACATGAATGGAGGAGCTGGATATGGTGAAAAATATTATGGACCAAGCTGGTATAAAGAATTAAGAGTTGCTCCAATTATTCGATTTACTGATAAATTTACCTTAAGACCATCAACATACATACTTAATCACGATGGAGGAGTTGGATTTGGTGGATACGACGATTTGGGAAATCCAATATATGGAAGAAGAGATATTTTCACTTTAGAAAACATAATTTCAGCCAAATATTTATTCAAAAACAACCTTTCGTTAACATTGAGAGTAAGACATTATTGGTCAAATGGAGTTTATAGATATCATGCTGATTTAGGTGATGATGGAATATTAATACGCAACGATGCCATTACTACAAATACAAACTTTAACTTCAACGCATTTAATACAGACCTCGTATTTGCATGGCAAGTTGCTCCTGGAAGTTTCTTGAATGTGGTGTATAAAAGTGCTTTAATAAGTGATCAACAGGAGGTTGCCAAATCTTATTTTAAGAACATCAATTCAACTTTTAAAGACAATCCTTTAAATACCTTAACAATGAAGTTTATCTACTTCTTTGACGTTGCTTCTTTAAAACGCAAAAAGTATTAATCTTCAATATCATTTAAGTGCAGCAGAATTAAAATTCGGTGAGCAATTGGGGAAATGAAAATAGCTACAGTTGTTAAAAATGCAATTCCACTAAATAAAGCATAAAAAGAAGAAAACATTTTAGCTGTATCAGTTTCTAATCTATTCACCGGCCCCATGCCTGTTAAGATCATTGACGCGTTGTAAAAGCTATCTATCCATGATAAATCTGCCAAATAATGATAACCAAAAATTCCAATGGCTAAAGAAATGATAATCAAAATAGAACAAAAAATCAAATACTTGACTAATCTTCTTGCAAATTTCTTCTTTGAAATTAATTTTTTCTGTTGCAACATAATAGCATAAAAAAAGGCCCCCTAATAACTAGGAGACCTTAAAATTAAGTTTTTTTTGTATATTACAAACACTCAACAGTTAAAACTTCATCACCACAAAGTGTAACTCTTGCAATTGGTGCTAATTTTACATAAGGTGCGATATTTGCGCTAACTTTAGGTAAAATATCAACTTGTGTCCAAGCACTAGTTGTTGCTGGTCCTGATGCACATCCACCCAAATTTGTAACTTGGTAGTTATAAGCACCATTTTCCTCAATACAACCTGCGTCTTTTGCTGCTTTTCTAGCAACAGTTTCAACATTTTGTCCAAATACTAAGCCCATTCCAAGAACGAACATACTTGATAAAATAACTTTTTTCATTTTAGATTTTTTTGATTAAATGTGGTGCAAAATTACTACCATAATTTCAATTAAACAAATTAATCGATAAAAATATTGATTTAATCTATGGTATTTAATATTTTAACAAATTGTGTTAAATTTAAAAAACTGTTAGACTAGCCAGATTTATTTCCCTTTTTTTGTTTAATTTTGTATAACTAATATTGCATAAATGAAAATAGAACAAATTTATACTGGATGTTTAGCACAAGGAGCATACTATATTGAGAGCAAAGGTGAAGTTGCCATAATTGATCCCTTGAGAGAAGTTGACTCGTATATCAGAAAAGCTGATCAAGATAATGCTAAAATAAAATATATTTTCGAAACACATTTTCATGCTGATTTTGTTTCTGGCCATCTTACTCTAGCCGAAAAAACAGGGGCAGAAATCGTTTACGGACCAACAGCAAATACTGGTTTCAAGGCAACAATAGCTGAAGATAATCAATTTTTCAAAATAGGTGATGTTCAAATCAAAGTATTACATACTCCTGGTCACACCATGGAAAGTACAACTTATTTGCTATTAGACGAAAATGGAAAAGAACACGCTATTTTTTCTGGAGACACCTTATTTCTTGGTGATGTTGGACGACCTGATTTAGCTCAAAAAGCTGCAAGTATGACGCAAGAAGACTTAGCAGGAATTTTATTTGAAAGTTTGAGAACAAAAATCATGACTTTACCTGATGAAACTATTGTTTATCCGGGTCATGGTGCTGGTTCTGCTTGCGGAAAAAATATGTCCAAAGAAACTGTTGGTACAATTGGTGAACAAAAGCAAATCAATTATGCTTTGAGGGCTGACATGACGAAGGAAGAATTTGTAAAAGAAGTTACTGATGGATTGTTACCTCCTCCAGGATATTTTGGAATGAATGTACAAATGAATAAACAAGGATATGCAAGTATTGACGATGTTGTTGCTCAGGGAACAAAAGCGTTGTCACCACAAGAATTTGAATTGATTGCAAATGAGCTTGATGCCTTAGTTTTAGACGTAAGAAACGAAAAAGAATTTGTGAAAGAACACATTCCCAATTCAATTTTTATCGGAATTGACGGAGGATTTGCTCCGTGGGTTGGAGCCTTGATTAAAGATGTAAATCAAAATATAATTCTTGTAACACCTGAAGGACGAGAAGAAGAAACAGTTACACGTTTGGCTCGCGTTGGTTTTGACAAAACTTTAGGATATTTGAAAGGTGGAATAGAAGCTTGGAAAAACGCTGGAAAAGATGTTGAATCTATCGAATCGATATCAGCTGAAACATTTAAATCTCAAACAGAAACTACTGAAATCCCTGTTTTTGATGTTAGAAAACCAAGTGAATACGATGCGGAACATTTAGAAGTGGCCTATTCTACTCCATTGGATTTTTTAAATGACCATTTGGCAAAATTTCCTAAAGAAAAACCATTTTTCTTGCATTGTGCTGGCGGATATCGTTCTGTTATTGCTGCTTCAATACTTAAAAGTCGCGGTTATCATCAGATGATTGACGTTGCAGGAGGATTTGCCGCAATAAAAAAATCAGGAATGGAAACAACTGATTTCGTTTGTCAAAGTAAGAAATAGTAAGCCGTCTTTGAGGGATGACTTCTAGCGAGCGTTAGCGCAGTTTTAGCACATTTATCCTTTGTTTGATATGCAACTTTTTAATATTTGGAGATGTAGTAAAAAATTTCTAAATAATAATTGATTATACTAAAATTTCATAAAGTTCGTTGTAATTGAAAATGAACTTTATGAAACTTGCTCTTCTATTTTTATCATGTATTCCTGCACTTATTTATTCTCAAGGAATAGATAATTCTAAAAAACTAAAATTTCAATTTGGAATTGGTATAGAATCTAATTTCTTTAAAGTTCCTAACCTAAATGGTAAATGGAACGATATTAATCCAAATTTTACTGAACCATCCATTGAAGACACTGCCTATAAATCTTTTGATGGCAATTTGCACAGTTCAAATACGAGATATAATTTTAGTTTTCAAATGAAGCAAAATTTAAAAAACAGTAAATTTTCGTTTGCACCAAGAATCAATTTCGCATTTGGAGAGGGTTTAAGAACATCTCAATCTTGGAATAAAAGTATTTCTTACAGCTATGACACCTTAACTTCCAATACGAGCGATCAAAAACTGTATTTGGATAGCACCGTTTTTGAAGAACAACACTTTTCATTTTACTCAAAATCAATCAGTTGTAGATTTGGTGTAAATTTAGATTATGAATTTTCTAACAGATTTACTTTTTATGCTGGAATTGAATTTGGAATTGCAAAGTTTTTTTCAATTTCGGAGAATAATATTCACAACACTTATTACAAAAAAAGCATTGCTGAAGGCACATTCTATGC
>JBKCGI010000126.1:0-9260 GCA_046303515.1 Flavobacteriia bacterium
GTGTAGTTGGGGAATAATTAAAAAAGCGTATCTTGCAGATAATTTCGATACATAGCAAACACGGATTTGAAATGCACATTGATTTAGACTTATTGACAAATTGTGTAAACAATGACCGCAAAGCTCAAAAGAAACTATATGAGCTTTGTTTCCGTGCCTTCATGCCTCTTTGTATGCGTTACAATGCTAACGAAGAAGATGCGAGAATTGCTTACAATAACGCCTATATGAAAATCATAACTGCTTTAGCAAATACAGAGCTTAAGGAGTTAAATTTCATTCCATGGGCAAAACGCATTATGACAAATGTATTGATTGATGAATATCGCAAAAAGAAAAACCATCAAAATCATTATGTTGCAAAAGAAACGGATCGAGAATTAGAATTATTTGCATCAAACACTGAAAATGAAGCTGAAAGTAATTTTGGATATGCAAATTTATTGCAAATGATAGCCGAATTACCTGAAATGCATGCGCTAGTTTTTAAATTGTATGTAATGGAAGATATGACACATAAAGAAATCGCTGAAGAACTTAATTTGTCTGAAGGAACCTCCAAATGGCATTTATCCATTGCACGAAAATTATTACGCGAAAAATTAGAAAAAATAGACGCTTTAACTGAAAAAAGATTAGTGATATGAGCTACACAGATGAAGAGATAGATAAATTATTTAGAGAGGCTGGCTTGAATCAAAAGGCACCGGTTTTTCAAGATTCATTCTTTGAAGAAGTGGAAGCGTTGTTGCCACAAAAAAGAAATAGAAAGGGGATTTTTTGGATGCTTGGCTTGATGGCAAGCCTACTTGTTGGAATTGGAACTTTTTTAGGGATCAATTATTCTGATTCGAAAACACAAATCGTTAAATCAAATTTAAAAAACGCTAATAAAATAATTGCAACAAATTCAAACATTCAAAGCAACTCTAATAATTTAACAACTGAAATTAAAAATTCATCAGCAGATGTTTTTTTAAATAAAGCTGGATTTGAAAATAAGTATTCGTCAAACAAACTTGCTAAAACTAGCAACTCTTTTAAGGATAAGAAGTACACAACCCATTTTTTTGAAAATAATGCAATTACAACAAATGCTTTAAATAACTTAATAATTGAATCGGAAGACAAAGCATCAAAAGACGAAAAATCACTTGATGGAATTGAAAACAACGAAGTCTCTTTAGCAAAATTACCTGCACAAAACTATGGGTTAAATCAAAGTTATGGAGAATTATTAGCTAATCCTTTCCCGTTAAAAACTGCGAAATTATTTCTAACAGCAAGTTTAGCATCTGGATTTAGTGAAAACTTCCTTAAAAAGGTACCCGCAATCGGAAAACCAGTTTTTGTCAACACCATTGGTTTAAACTTAAGATACAATTTTAGAAAGTACAACTTATCAGCAGGTATACAGTATTCAAATTACCAGACCCATGAATTAGATTTAAATAGAAGTTCAAAAGTATATAGTTTTGAAGTGACAAAATACAATCAAACCATAGATTACAAATGGATTTCAACAATTCAATTACCAATTTCAATAGAAAAGGATTTTAAAAATCATACCTTAGCCTTTGGAATTGATCCAAGTATAGTCCTAGGAAGTTGTGTAGATTTTTCAAAAAACCAAAATGGAATAATTATGGAGGATGCTAGGTATTATTCAAATATGATTGGCTTAAGGAGATTTTATTTAGGTGCTCATATTTCATATGATTTGAAACTAGCTAAAGATTATGCATTTGGAATTAAAATTTCGAACCAATTAATAAATCCTTTAGACATAAGTAAATTTGAAGGAGAAATCAATAAAAACCCTTTTCAGGCACAATTAACGATTAAAAAATATTTTAAAATAAAATGAAAAACTCATTCTATATTGCAATTATTCTTGGTGTAATTTTCACTTCTTGCAAGAAGAAAATTGTGGAAATCCCTGATTCAAATGAGCCGATTTTTACTGTTTCTGGTACGATTGGTAGCGACAGCGTGAATTTTATTGTCGGTGATGATAATTCTGTCTTTTCAGCCTATATGAGCAATTACAACGGTGTGGATTTCTATACTGGAAAACTCTCGAATGAAAATACTGAAATTGAAATAGGTCTTTTTGCTGGTGATAATGATTTCCAAAATATCAAATTAGATAGCTTATTGAATTTAAAAAATATTGACATTGCAGAATTAGCCTCAAATACAATCTTCGAAATTAAAAAAGGTCAATTCAGCAATCAACAAAATATCAAGGAAATAAAATGGTTTGTTGATGGGGAATATCGAGGTACAAACAGCTTAAAAATAACGACTCCAGGTAGATATAATTTATGTGCAAATATCACATACAACAATCTCCAAACTGCTGAAGTTTGTAATGAAATTTTAGTTGGCTTTAGAAGAAATACAACTTTTAACTTAGATTTCAACATCAATTCAAACAATCAATTAAGTTCATGGGTTGAACCATCCGGAGTGCCAATTACTTCCATAAATTGGTACCTAAATGACAATTTAATTGCAAATGCTCCACAACTAGTTACAACTCTTTCGAACGAAATTCAAGTACTTAAGGCGGAAATAAACTTTTCCGATGGCTCCAAAAGAACTCGTTCTGTAATAGTTGATGGTACGAATAATAATTTATCTATTGCAGATTTTGCGCAAAATGAAAATGAAAGTAATTTACAATGGGACTATAAGTTAAAAGTTATTATAAAACACTTAGGGAATGAATATAATTCTTTGTTTGTAGAAAATAATGAAAGTAAATTAATTGTCAATAATATAAGTTTTATGGGAATTGACACAAAAGGTAATCCCGTTTATATAGTTAAAGGATTATTAACTTCTAAACTTTTATCAAAAGATACAAATGAGATTTTAGACGTAAAATTAAACGTTTCTTGGGGTATTTGTATTAAATAAAAATGTAAATTTGATGTCTAATTAAACAAAGGAATGAGGTGTTACCCCCTCATTTTTGTATTAAATAAAAAAGTAAATTTGTAAAAAAAACAATATGAAAAAAACAGTACTTTCAATTTTTACCCTCACTACCCTTTTGTCTTTCGGACAAATAAATATTACTGCTTCTGATTTACCAACAGTTGGTACTGAAGTAATAAATCTGAGAGATTTTAATCTTTCTGTTGACGTTGGTCAACCAGGGGCAAACCAAGTTTACGATTTATCAGGCTTAATTAGTACAGGTGAAGACACGCTAACTTATTTAGACCCTAGTCAAACGATTTATTCAAGTATGTTCCCAAATGCGAGTATATCAATGTACACTAGTACAGATTCTAGTTATGCTTTCATGAAATTAAACGCTAACGATTTGAGCCTTACAGGAATGACGATGCCTAATCCTTTGGGAATGGGTGAAAATGCAGTTGTAAAGGCCAATGATGATTTAATTCAATTAACGTTCCCTTCAACTTATTTGACAACGTTTACTGATGCAGGTGATATGACTTCGTCAAGTATTTCATTTTACCAAGAAGTTTCTCCAAGTCCATTAACTTATTTTGATTCTATTAGAGCACAAGTTATTATGAACAGAACTTCAATAATAGACGGTTGGGGAACTTTAAACACTCCTTTTGGAACAACATTCAACGTTTTAAGACAAGTTGTTACTGATATCAGAACAATTACTCCAGAGTTTAATATGACAACTGAAATTGTACCAGGATTCCCAGTACCATTAGGATATCAAACAATTCCAGGAACAGAAATTACTGACACTTCAATTACTTACTACTATTTGGCTAACTTGGATGGTTATCAACCAATGATTTTAGCTGAAATTGCACAAAACGGATTAGGAATTACAACAAGTATTAAATATGCCAAATTGCCATTTTTGAGTGTAAACGAAATATCTAACACTTCTTCTACAGTAATTTATCCAAATCCAACATCTGATGTCTTAAATTTCAACGCGGCTGAAAAAATCAACAAAATTGAAATCACCTCACTTGACGGAAAAATTGTTAAAGAAATTAACGCAAATTCAATTGAGGTAAACTTAAATATCTCTGAATTAATTGCAGGAAACTATTTTGCGAAAGTTTATTCAAATTCTAATTTTTCTACTCATAAAGTAGTTAAAAAATAATTTCAACTTACAACATAACTTAAAAAGAGCTTTCGGGCTCTTTTTTTTGTTTATAAACTTCCCTTTTAATTTATTTCAATTAACTTTGTAGAAAATTAAAAAAATGTCACAAATCACCACTTTAAACGAGTTTATTTTAGATAGACAAGCAGAATTTCCATCAGCATCAGGCGAATTATCTCGCTTATTGAACGATATCGTTGTTGCCTCTAAAATTGTTTCTAACGATGTGAGAAGAGCTGGTTTAGTGGACCACATTTTAGGCGCTCAAGGCGAAACAAATATCCAAGGTGAAGAACAACAAAAATTAGATGTTGTGGCGGATAATCAATTCATCAAAATGTTTCAAGCAGGTGGTGAAGTTTGTGGAATCGCCTCAGAAGAAAATGATGATTTCATGCCTTTTGAATCGGATCAAGCAAAAAACGGTAAATATGTGGTTTTGTTTGACCCATTAGATGGTTCATCAAATATCGATGTAAACGTTTCTATAGGAACCATTTTTTCAATTTACAAAAGAGTTTCTCCAATTGGTACGAGTGCTACTTTGGAAGATATGTTACAAGTTGGAACAAAACAAATAGCTGCTGGATACGTACTTTATGGTTCTTCAACAATGTTGGTTTACACAACTGGGCACGGAGTAAATGGTTTCACATTAGATCCATCCATTGGTGAATACTGTCTTTCTCATCCAAATATGAAAATGCCTGAAACAAGTCGTTTGTATTCGATTAATGAAGGCAATATTGATATTTTTCATCCAGGAATAAAAGATTACGTTCATTATTGTCAAGGCGAAGAAAAAGAAACTGGAAGACCTTACTCAGGAAGATATATCGGTTCATTAGTTGCTGATTTTCATAGAAGTTTAATCAAGGGTGGAATTTACATTTATCCAGCTGTTCCTTCAGCTCCAAAAGGAAAATTGCGTTTGTTATACGAATGTAATCCCTTGGCTTTTATTGCGGAACAAGCAGGAGGATTGGCTACTACAGGTTTCGAAAGAATCATGGAAATCGAACCGACAGAATTACATCAACGTGCACCTTATATCGTTGGATCAAAAAAAATGGTTCAACAAGTATTGGAATGTATCAAAAATGCTGAGGCATAATTCATGGATTTAAAACAATTCAAATCTTTTTTTTCAAAATTACCTCAAATTGACGCTACAGCGAATCAATTGCAATTTAGTGGAACAAAAATACATTGGAAAGGAATTTCTTTTTCAGCAAAAGCAATTATTGCAACTCAATTAGCAAAACAAACCCCAGGAAATCAGCTATTTATTTTACAAGACAAAGAAGATGCTGCTTATTTTCTGAATGATTTACAAAATTTATATCCAGAAGAAAAACAAGTTTTATTCTACCCAGCATCTTATCGTACACCTTATCAATTTGAAGAAACAGATAATGCCAATGTTGTTTCTCGAGCTGAAGTACTTGAAAAAATAAATAACGGCTCAAATGCTTGGATTGTAACTTATCCGCAAGCTTTATTTGAAAAGGTTCCAACGCAAAAAAAATTAACTAAAAATACCCTTCGTGTCGAAAAGGGAAAATCCTATTCCTTGGATTTCATGAATGAATTGTTGTTGGAATACCATTTTGAACGAGTAGATTTTGTTTACGAACCTGGGCAGTTTGCCATTCGTGGTGGAATTGTAGATGTATATTCGTATTCAAATGATTTGCCATTTAGAATTGAGTTTTTTGGCGATGAAGTAGATTCGATTCGAACATTCGATCCGGTTGATCAATTATCACAAGCAAATCACGATTTTTTCAATATTATTCCAAATGTGCAAGGAAGTTTTTTGCACGATGATTTTGCTTCATTTTTAGCTTTTTGCGGTCAAAATACTACCGTTTGGCTTTCTTCTAATCAATTGCTTACAAGTGTATTGGGTAAAGAATATGAAAAAGCTGTAAAAATTTATGAAGGCTTAAATCATACTGTTAAACAAACGATTCCAGATAACATCTACTTGCACAAAACTGAATGGGAAAAAGAATTGGCAAAATTTTCAGTTGTTGAATGGGGACCAGATTTTTCTTTCAAAGCTGATTTTACGGCAGAATTTATTATTCAAAGTCAACCTGTTTTTAATAAAAACTTTCTCTTATTTCACGATGATTTAATTGCTCGAAAAAAGGTTGGTTTTACGAACTTATTCTTTTCCAATCAGCCGAAACAAATTGAGCGCTTGTATTCGATTTTTGAAGATATCGGAAATAAAGACGAAGCCATTCATGAAAGTTTTGTTTCGATGCCAATTGCATTGCATGAAGGATTTATTTTACCCGAATTAAAATTAGCGTGTTACACCGATCATCAGGTTTTTGAACGCTACCACAGATTTAAACTAAAAGATGGATTTTCGCAATCCAAACAAGCTTTAACTTTAAAGGAAATTTATAACCTTCAAAAAGGAGATTATGTGACGCACATCGATCATGGAGTTGGACAATTTTCAGGTCTACAAACAATTGATGTCAACGGAAAACCACAAGAAGCCATTCGATTACTTTACAAAGATGGAGATGTTTTATATGTAAGCATTCACTCTTTGCATCGGATTTCAAAATTTACAGGAAAAGAAGGTACAGCTCCTAAAATGAACAAATTAGGAACACAAGCTTGGACCACACTTAAAAATAAAACGAAATCAAAAATCAAAGAAATTGCCTTTGATTTGATTCAACTATACGCCAAACGTAAAAGTCAACCAGGGTTTGCATTTTCGCCTGACACCTATTTACAAGACGAATTGGAAGCTTCCTTCATGTATGAAGACACGCCAGATCAAATGAAATCAACGGAGGCAATCAAAAAAGATATGGAATCTTCCATGCCGATGGATCGTTTGATTTGTGGAGATGTTGGTTTTGGAAAAACAGAATTGGCTGTTCGTGCGGCTTTCAAAGCTGTTGCTGACAGTAAACAAGTTGCAATTTTAGTTCCAACGACAATTTTATGTCACCAACATTACAGAAGTTTTAGTGAACGCTTGAAGGATTTTCCTGTAAAAGTAGATTATATCAATCGTTTTAAATCAGCTAAGCAAATCACTGAGACTTTAAAAAAAGTTGCTACAGGTGAAGTTGACATTTTAGTTGGAACACATAAAATTGTTGGCGAAAAGGTCAAATTTAAGGATTTAGGTTTGATGATTATTGACGAAGAACAAAAGTTTGGAGTTGCTGTAAAAGATAAACTTAAAACGATGAAGGCGACTGTCGATACATTGACTTTGACCGCAACACCAATTCCGAGAACATTACAATTCTCATTGATGGGAGCGCGAGATTTGAGTATCATCAACACGCCACCACCAAATCGTCAACCCGTTTTAACCGAAGTCATTCAATTTAACGAGGAAACGATTCGCGATGCAATTGCTTACGAAGTTTCTCGTGGTGGACAAGTATATTTTGTACACAATCGTTTGGCAAATATCAAAGAAGTTTCGGGAATGATTCAGCGACTTTGTCCTGGAGTTCGTGTTGGAATTGGTCACGGTCAAATGGATGGAAATCAGTTGGAAAAAATCATGTTGGATTTCATCAATGGAGAATACGATGTGCTTCTAGCTACAACTATCATCGAATCTGGAATTGATATTTCCAATGCAAATACAATCATTATCAATCAGGCTAATAATTTCGGATTAAGTGATTTACATCAATTAAGAGGAAGAGTTGGTCGTTCGAATAAAAAAGGATTTTGTTATTTGATTGCGCCTAAATTTCACGAAATGACTTCTGAAGCACGCAAGCGATTAGAAGCCTTGGTTCAATTTTCTGATTTAGGTTCTGGTTTCAACATTGCGATGAAAGATTTGGACATTCGTGGAGCAGGAAATTTATTAGGTGGAGAACAAAGTGGATTTATTGCTGACATAGGATTTGAGATGTATCAAAAAATCTTAAACGAAGCCATGGAAGAATTACGTGAATCTGAATTCAAAGATTTATTTGAGGAACGAAACACAGACCAATTCCAAAGCTTTGTCAAAGATTGTGTTATTGAAACTGATTTAGAAATTAGAATTCCAGATGATTACGTCAATAATGTTGCAGAAAGACTCAGTTTGTACCAACAATTGGATAATTTAGAAAACACGGAAGCTTTAACGAAATTCTCAACGGAACTAATTGACCGTTTTGGACCTTTACCTCGTTCTGTAAAAGAATTGTTTAAATCCTTTGAATTGCGCTGGTTGGCAGAGCAAATTGGAATTGAGAAATTGGTCATCAAATCATCTTCAATGGTGTGTTATTTCATTTCCAATCCACAATCTAAATTCTACGATTCGGAAGGGTTTCAAAATGTGTTGAAATACATTCAATCGGGCCCAAAAGATTGCAAATTGAGTGAAAAAAATGATAAATTGAGATTGATTTATTCGAATATTACAACTATCGACCAGGCATTAAATAGTTTGAAAAGTATTCTTTAATGATAAATACAAAAATCAGCAACAAGATTTTAGTGCTAATTTTAATAAACTTAATTTTATGGATTCCCTTTGCATACTTCGATTCCGTTCCTTTTTCTGAATTTTATGATAAAGGAAACATTTTTACTACCATTTATATTTTACTGGCTTATAGCTTTTTATTTTATAATGCTTCACTTCGTTTAAAATTACTCCTCTTTGTTATTGTACCACTTTCTTATTTAGGTGAATGGATTTTTTCCATCTGGTTGGGAATGTATGAATACCGCAACATTGATGTACCATTGTATGTACCTTTTGGTCATGGAGTTGTTTTCGCATCTTCTTGGATTTTGTCAAGCAATTTTAAAATAAGAAACTTTATTGATCTCAATAAAAAGGCTTTTATTTTGATTTATATCCTACTTTTTTGTTTTGTAATTTTGTATTTCAGAGATACTTTAAGTTTGTTGTTTGGCATATTGTTTTTCTTGGCTTTAAAACGAAAAAAATACAATTCTTTTTATTTATTGATGGGTTTCGTAGTACTTTACCTCGAACTTTTAGGAACCTTTTACGGTTGCTGGAAATGGAAAAGTGATTTGGGTTATATTCATACTGTGAATCCGCCGCTAGGAGCCATTTTTATTTATGTAGGAGGAGATATGTTATTGAATAAAATTGTAAGAAAAT
>JBKCGI010000127.1:0-7128 GCA_046303515.1 Flavobacteriia bacterium
AAGAAGGTACCTTAAACATTTATCCTCACAGTAGTTTCAAAAAAGTAACAACTGCAATGCCACTTGCTTCAGAGAAAATGAGTTCAGACAATGGGTTGAAATATGCTTTCATGAATTACGACCAATTGGTGGACTGCCCGATTGAAATTGGAAACCAAGAAGTAGTTGACTTTATGTCAGAAGGCGTCAAACATACCGTTTCGATTTATGGTCCAGGAAATCACAATATCGAAACATTAAAAGTGGACATGGCAAAAATCACGTCGACGGCAACAAAAGTTTTTGGCGAAAACCCAAATAAAGAATATACTTTCATCATTCACAATGTGGTTGACGGTCAAGGTGGTTTAGAGCATTGCAATTCAACAACTCTGAGCGTTAACCGATGGACATACCAAGGTTCGGAATACATTGGTTTTTTATCTTTGGTAGCGCACGAATATTTCCATTTGTGGAATGTGAAACGCATGCGACCAATAGAATTAGGGCCTTTCAATTACGATGAAGAAAATTACACTTCTATGTTGTGGGTTGCAGAAGGTTTTACATCCTACTACGATGAATTGTTGTTGCGCAGAGCTGGATATTACACGCAAGAACAAATGATTGCCAAAATCAATAGCGGCATCAATTATGTGGAAGGTTCTGAAGGTTCTCGCGTGCAACCAGTTGCTCATGCGAGTTTTGATGCTTGGATAAAAGCTTACCGACCAAATGAAAATTCTGGAAACACCACCATGACCTATTATTCTCGTGGAGCGATGTTAGCCGCCCTATTAGATGCAAAAATCATCACGAAATTCAAAGGAAAAAAATGTTTGGATGATTTCTTACAAGCGCTGTACAAAGATTTTTACAAAAAAATGAACCGTGGTTTCTCTGAAGCCGAATTTCAAAAAGCTTTAAGTGATTTTATGGGAGAAGACATGAGTGCTTTCTTCAAAAGTTATGTCAACGGAACTGAAACTCCTGCATTTAAAGATTATTTTGCTCCACTTGGCGTAAAAGTGGAATACACAGGTGTCAAAAAAGCTAATTTCGGGGCAAGTTTCTCTGGAACAAAAGTAAAAGGAATTCGTGCCAACTCTTCTGCTGAAACAGCTGGTTTAAGTGTAAACGACGAGATCATCGGGATCAATGGCTTTAGAGTTGATGCTTCTGAATTGGATGGGATTTTCAATGGAATGAATGTTGGCGACCAAGTATCAATGCTTATTGCTCGTGAAGATATTTTGTTGGAATTGAAAGCTACAATTACGGCTTACGAACGCCCAAGTTTTAAATTGAGTATTGATACTTCAAAAAAGAATGACTTGTTGGAGTATTGGATGAGGTAGGATTGAAAAGGTTACTAATAAAAATAAATTATGAAAAAAAAAAATAAAATATTAATTATTACAATATAAATCCCTTTTGCTGCTCTATGTCAAAAGGAAAATCAATTTTTGACTTCTCAAAAAGACATTTTTGTTGAGGAAAATAGTCAAGGGAAATTTGGAATTGTAAATTCAAAAGGAGAAATTCTTGTTCCAATTGTAAATGATTACATTGATAAAGATTTACAAGGTGGAGGATTTATTGTTTATGAGAAAATCGTTAGAGGTTTAGATTACTCTACTGGTATTATAAGGTTTTATGATAAAAATTTTAAGGATGTTTTCAATAGAACATTTACTCGAATTAAGAAAACTGGAGAAAATCTATTGATTTGTTACCAAGGAAATTTATGTGGTGTATTTAATAAATCTGGCGAAACAATTGCACCTATTTGTTTTTCAGAAATTATTTCATTAGACGAAAAATTGTTTTGGTTTGATGCAGATTATAGCTTACGACAATCATTAAAAAGTATCTTAAGTTCAAAAACAATTTCAAGTGACCAGACGCCTGCAAATGTAAACATTGCAGAACGAGATGGTTATAATTTATTTCAAGGAGTATTTAATATTGATGGAAATCTGATATGCAATGCTCAATGCCGCATTGTTGATATTTTAACTCACAATGGTGAAAAATCATTATTTGCCATACAAAATCAAGAAAAATTCATTGAAACAGAAGGAGCATTATACTTTGCGATTATGAATGGGAAAGGAGAAATTATATCTGATTACATTTACTCTGAAATAATAAATATTGATGGTCAATTAATTGGAGAAATTGAAACAGAAACTGGATTAAAAAAAATTCCACTTGATAATCAAGGAAAACCAAAGAAATAATAAACTAAAATTGAACATTAATAACGAAATCTTCAACGCACGCCTAATCACATCCTCAATAGAAAAAGTCTAGGAAGCTTTTGCAAATCCTGAAATTTTAAAAAAGTGACTTTATCGCTGCTACGCGGTGATGGGGACTAGAAGGATTTACCAATACGATTCATGAATTCGATTTGCGCCCCGAAGGAAAATGGCTGTTGACCATGCATGGTCCAGAAAAGGGAAATTATGAGAACTCATCTGTTTTTAAAGTTGTAGAACCTCTGAAATTAATTGCATGGACGAGACTTTCTCAACCTTACTTTGACATGGAAATTGGCTTCAATAAAATCGATGAGACAAAAACAGAAATCTCATTTCGCATGATTTTTAAGACAAAAGAACAATGTGATAAAATCAAAAACTTTGTAGGACCAAAAAAAGAAGAAAATTTTGATTGTTTGGAGAGAGAGTTGGAATAAGGTCTTTTTCTATAATGAGCAGATTTATTTAAACCATTTAAGACATATAAGACTTTATGATGTTTAGCCTCTAATGTATTAAGATCATAAAAGTAACTTTACTTTCATTCGCAATGCGAATGAAAAAACTTATATTTCCTTCATTATCAAACTTATTAAGGCCTCTTATATGCCTTACATGGTTTGAAAATATCACCCATTTTATAGAACATTGCTTTTTAATAATTCACATTAGTGTAAATTCGTGGTAAAAATCAATAAACAACATTCGTTACAAAACAAAAAAATCGTAAGTTTGTGTCAATTCAAATACTCCATAAAAATGAAATACTTCTCCCTCCTATTTTTAACTTTCATAGTACTTTCCTGCTCCAAATCAGATGATCCAAAAGCCTTAAAACGTATTTCGGAAGGAAACGCTTTTCTGGACCAAAAAAATTATTCTAGTGCTTTGATTGCATTTAAAGATGCTCAAAAATATGATTTGTCTGTTGAAAGTTTAGCCAAAAATTATAGAAACATTTCCATTTGTTTTTCGAATTTAGAGCAGTTAGATTCGGCAAAAGCCAATGCCAAAAAATCTTTTGAAGTGGCTGAAGAATATTCCTATTTATACCACAACAACAAAGGCGAACACATTCTTTTGCACAATCAAGTAGAAGCTGCGTTAAAAGAATTTCGTTTGGCAGAAAAACGCGATGAAACACAAATGGAAGTTTGGAACAATATGAGTTTGATTTATTCTGGTGCTTACGATTCGACTTATTTGAATTTAAATTTAGCAATCGTTTATGCGCAAAAAGCTTATGACATCAAACAAAATGCTACCAACAAAGAACAGTTAGCTAGCGTACTTTTCCAGATGGAAAATTTTCAATCTGCGGGAAATTTGTATGCTTCTTTGAGTAAAGAATTTCCTCAAGTGAAAATGCACCAATTTAACGAAGGTCAATGCCTTTATTTTGCTGGAAAAGAAGAAGAAGGCAAAAAAATGATGGAAGAAGCAGCTGAACGCGATGAAAAATGTAGACTTCTTTTAGAAGAATTGATTCAGTGAAAATTTAAATGATTTAACCGTTAAAAACATTTTCACCATTGAATTTCAACAAGTTATGTTTATTTTTTTTAACCACAGAGCTCACAATAGTGAACATAGCTCTTTGTTAGTTGAAGAACAATAATGAAATACAAATAGCTGATTTAACGGTTAAAAAAACTTTTGTTTCTCATTTTCAACAATCTACAACTTCCTGCGCCGACGGACCAAAAAAGCTTTTTGAAATAAATGAGACTTTGAATTGTTAGCCAAAAGCGACCTTGTCCGCCTTGGCGGAAGCTCTTTGGATGACTAATGAAAAGCGAAATGAATGAAAAAACTTGATTGGATAGGCGGAAATCGCAGCCAAAAAATAAATGATTTAACCGTTAAAAACTTTTTTTAAACTAATTATCAATCAATTACGAATCAAAAATATTTCCATTTTAAAACATTTGTCTTGATCAACTTAAGCCTGAAAATTATATCTTGGCCCATTTTACAAAATTTATAAAAACTTTATTACTTTTGAAAAAAATCTCCTAATGGAAAAGATAATTATCGGAAGGAAAGATAAAATCGATTTGCCAGATTTTGGCTTGGAAAATGTCTCTGTTAAAATTGATAGTGGTGCCTATTCTTGTTCCATTCACTGTGAATTTATTGAGGAAGTTCAAGAGGAAAACGGTAAAGTCTTGAAAGTGGTTTTTTTGGACGAATCTTTACCTAAATATTCTGGGGAAATTCACGATTTTGTTGACTATTTCAAGAAAAATGTGAAAAGTTCTACGGGAGAAAAACAGGAGCGATTTTTCATCAAAGCAAAAATATTACTTTTTGGCAAAGAGTTCATCACAGATTTTTCCTTAACTCAACGAAATGGACTGAAAAACCCCATTTTATTGGGAAGAAAAGTATTAAATGATAATTTTTTAATCGATACCAAATTGGTTAACCAATCTTACAAACTTAAAACTAAACACTAAAAACTCACATGAAAATAGCCATTTTATCCCGAAATCAAAACCTATATTCAACAAAAAGATTGGTTGAAGCTGCAGAAAAAAATGGGCATGAAGCGCACGTAATTGACCATCTTGCTTGTAACATTGAAATCGAACAAAAGGGTCCTTCTATTTATTACAAAGATCATTATTTGGAAGGTTTCGATGCAGTAATTCCAAGAATTGGTGCTTCGGTAACTTTCTATGGTACTGCGGTTGTTCGTCAATTTGAAATGATGAATGTTTTCACAGCTGTAAATTCTAGAGGAATTGTGCACTCCCGAGATAAATTGCGTTGTCTACAAGTACTTTCTAAAGAAGGAATTGGACTTCCAAAAACGGTTTTCACTAACTATTCACGAAATGTAGAACACGTGGTTGAATCCGCTGGTGGAGCGCCGGTTGTTTTGAAATTATTAGAAGGAACACAAGGTTTGGGAGTTGTTTTAGCGGAAAACCAAAATGCTGCACAATCTGTATTGGAAGCATTCAACGGATTAAAAGCCAGAGTAATTGTGCAAGAATTTATTCGTGAAGCAAAAGGTGCTGACATCCGTGCATTTGTGGTTGATGGAGAAGTTGTTGGAGCGATGAAACGTCAAGGTAAAGAAGGAGAATTTCGTTCCAATTTACACCGTGGCGGAACTTCCCAAAGCATTGAATTGTCTGTTGAAGAAAGATATACCGCAATCTTAGCTGCAAAAGCAGTTGGCTTGGGAATTGCTGGAGTTGACTTATTACAATCGGAGCGTGGGCCTTTGGTATTGGAAGTAAATTCTTCTCCAGGTTTAAAAGGAATTGAAAGCGCTACTGAAGTGGATATTGCCGGAAAAATAATTGCTTATATTGAAAAAAATGTCAGACATTAATTCAACTGTAAAACATAAAAAAATTGTTATTCTAGGAAAAGAAATTTTACCTGGAAAAGGGGCAGAATTGAATTTAGATGTGGCTCGTTTGCATACGAGAACCCCAATTTTAGTTCCCGTAATTGTTGAAAGAGCGAAAGTTGATGGACCGACTGTTTTGTTGATGGCTGGTTTGCACGGAGATGAAATCAACGGTATCGAAATTATTCGGAAATTGATTCGTAAAGGTTTCAACAAACCTCAAATTGGTACAATCATTTGTTTACCAGTCTTCAATATTTTTGGTTTCTTGAATATCAAACGTGAGCTTCCTGATGGTCGAGATTTGAACAGAAGTTTCCCAGGAAGTGAATCGGGCTCTTTGGCATCTCAATTTGCTTACCATTTCATGAAAGAAATTACTCCGCATGTGGATTATGTAATTGATTTTCATACAGGTTCTGCGCAAAGAAATAACTTTCCTCAAATCAGATGTGCTTTCAAGGACAAAGAAAGTTTGGAGTTGGCTAAAATCTTCAATCCGCCCTTAATTCTAAACTCCAATTTATTGCCCAAAACTATTCGTGAATCTCTTACAAAAAAAGGTAAAAAAATGTTGCTTTTTGAAGGTGGAAAAACGAACAATATCGAGGAAATGATAGTAGAAGAAGGTATTAACGGCGTGAAACGTTTTTTGATGCATTTGGGTATGCGTACTTTTAAAATTGATATTTCTAAAGATCGTACACCAATATTTTTAACTGAAAGTAAATGGATGCGTGCTCCAAACTCTGGAATGTTTCAAGCTACCATTAAAAATGGCTCTCGTGTAACAAAAGGTGAACTAATTGGCTTATTGACGGATCCTTACGGTAATTTTGAACGCAAAATCAAAGCAAACATGGATGGGTTTGTGATCTGTTCGAACGAATCACCTGTTGTCTACAAAGGTGATGCTATTTTCCACATTGGAAAAGAAATGGAATAAGTTATTTTAACAACATTTCCAATTGCTTACTTGCTTCTTTATTTGACGGAGAATAAAGTGCCTTTTTGATTTTCTGTTTTTCAAAGGATGTCAAATGCCAAGACAGGGAAATACGGTCTTTCTTGCTTTCTCTTAAATTGAAAATAACTAAGTTAACTGGAAAATCAAAGCCTTGAACTCCTAATTTAAACAACTCATCTTGGTCAAAATCTTGTGTACGAGGAAAATTATCATACATATTTCCAAATGGCAAAGTAAATTTGTTTAACAAAGAAACTTTACGAACCGTTTCACCTTTTAAGATCTTTTTTGTATCTCGAATTTTTACCAGAATAACTCCAGAAGTATTTTCTTTGATCCAATCTTGCAAAGCAAAAAGATATTCCATCGTAATTTTCCCACCGTAATTATCTCTTACACCCGCATCCATGACGTGCATTTCAGGATTCGTTGGCATCGAAACCATAGGTAAAACGAGAGGAAAAGTTGCATTCATTCTTAATACAGACAAAAATCTCACATCCGTATTACCTTTAAAAAAGCTCTGAAAATCAATGTTTTCATACATA
>JBKCGI010000128.1:0-10953 GCA_046303515.1 Flavobacteriia bacterium
TTCCCATATTTTTTTCTGTTCGGAATAAAGAATATGCACAAGAATTGAGAGATAAAAAAATAGAAAATAAAAAATGGCGATTTATAGTCGCCATTTTTATCATTTAATTATTGATGAGTTCTAAAAAACACATTCACCTTCTAAAATTACTTCAAATTCACAATCTGCACGAACTTCAAAATTATTTAGTTCAACAGATTGAGAATAATACATTTGAACTTTTTCTTGGTTTGTCAAATTTGCATAATTCGTAATTGTACCAACTTTAATGTTTTTACCAAAATAACTTAATTTCGGATAACCAATATCTAAAAAATCTACGTTATCAGAAACAGCTGCACATGAGCTGTAAGATCTAAGACCGTTTTCTAAACAACTATGAATTTTACCAATTTGGCATGGGCTTAAGGAGTATAAACCAGTGTAATCCATCAAATTATTAGAACAGTTTGGGTTTCCTTCATGATTCCATCCACAAGCAGGGTGCATGGAACAATTATTTGCCTGGGTAATTTCCCAAGCTGTTGGTGTGTCTGCGCAACCATCGTCACAAGTATAATTGATAGGCATACTAGGACTAGAGTTATAAATATTTACAAGAGCAACCAACCCTGGACAACCGACGGGGCAAGGATCTGCCCAGTCATATTGAACTGTATGTGACAAACTTAATAAATGTCCTACCTCATGACTCGTATTGATTGCATGACGCCAGGTAGCTCCATCCGGATCGCCATTATTAGCATTAGCTACATAATCAGTCCAATATTTTTGATTTTCAGTATATTTATTGTGACTAGTGGTTGATGGAGTTGAAGCGTATCCTCCAACGCTAGCCGTAGGGTTACTATTTTTTGATAGAAAAACATTAAAGACACTATCTTTATCTTTACCTTGTGTTGTATAATTAATCGTATTGAAAAAATAGGTAGCATCATTACGCCAAAAATAGACGGCATCCAATACATATTGATATTTTTTTGCCTGCACAGGAATTGAATTACCAGCAGGAATTTGTAAGGGCCAATTTTGAGCAGCTTGGGAATTCATATAATAAATCAATTTTCTTGCGTAATCATAACCACTATAGTTTCGACCATCTCCATCTGTCACTTCGTTAAAATTACCAGTACCATCAGTTTTTAACATAAAATGTACATTTAATCTCACAATTTTTAAATCATTAACAGATTTTGCAGGCAAATTTACAGGTTGCTGTACTTTTTCTGGACTTTGAGGAGGTAAACACACAATGGGTGTTTGAGCCCAGACAATTGCACAAAATAAATTTAATAGAAGAGTTAAAAATATTTTCATTGTTTAATAAATTTTAATGTTTGACTAGTACTTTTGCCTATGATTTGAACGAAATACTCCCCAATATCCAAATTCGACACCTCTATTGTGGTATTTTCATTGGCTGATTTTTTTGAAACTAATTTTCCAGCTAAATCATAAACGAAAATAGTATATTCATCAAAAGTAGTAACAATGATATTTAATGCCTCATTTGTAGGATTTGGGTATATGAAAACTTGCGGGGTGACAGATGTTGGATTCTCTAATATTGATGTGGTAATAGCATGACAATTCATGTAGGAAGTATTTTCATCAAATGAATCATGAAAGACAATATTTCCTCGTATATTATCTGAATAACAAGATAGGCCAGCGTCAAAACCTGTATTAAAAGCACAATCGGGGGATGCTAAAAAAGCACTTCTGCCTCCAATGTTTTTGATGATTTGATTGCCATAAGACCAATACAAATTATCGTTGTTAAAATTAAAAACAGAAAATTCTACATTATCAAAAATAGCGCTTGTGACGCTAGTGACAATAGAAGTGTCTTTTTGATAATACCTGAGGTCGCCAGGGTCAGAGCACCACCTGTAATTTTGATAATTACCAATAAGAAATGTATCATTAACAGATGCATTGAAATTATATAAAAACTGAAATGCATTCTCGTAGAATATATATACACTGTCGTTTGAATTGTATAAATTGATAAATACTATAGAATCCTCTGGTCTATTAGTGTAAATTGTCGCTGGTGGTCCGCCATTAGGATTCGGTCCCATATGTATTCCCACCACTTTATAAGAAATCTTTTTTGTGTTTTTACCTTGTATGATTTCGTTATCAAAATAACTATATACATTGTAATATACACTTGTTTGAGTAGCAATCCTATAAACCCAAGTTGCCCCATCTGGGCACCAAGGGTGGTTGTCTAATACTTGCGCCTCAGTATTCCATGACCCTAGAAACAATAAGACAATTAAAATTAGTTTTTTCATAATTTTTTCTTTAACAAGATAATTTCCTCTTCCAGTTTTAAAATCTTTTCATTTTGTTCTTTCAAAGATTCAATCAAAAGTGGGATAAATTCAGTGTAATTTAAGCTAAGATAACCATTTTCATCTTTAGTTACTAAATTTGGAAATACTTTTTCAATATCCTGCGCTAACATTCCAAAATGAAGGTTATCGTCAAAATTATAATCAAGCTCATAGGTTTTATCTTCATTAACGTATAAAGAATCATTTTGGTTGGTACTTTTTTTCTCATTCTGAATAAATTTGTATTGATACGTTTTGATATTTAACAAATTATTACTCAATTGGTCATTAATAGGTTTGATCTCTTTTTTAAAACGTGCGTCAGATGTAAGGACAACTCCATTCGATTTTACAAGGCCAGCAACCGATAATTTAACCGTCGCTGACGCATCACCGTTATTTCCAATACCTACGTTCCCATTATCTCTTATGAAAAGTAAATAGTTAGCTGCACCAACTGTTGGCCATGGTTTCCATATGTTTAATCCTGTAGGTGTGCACCCAGTACAATATTCCAGAGCAAAATTACCATTATTAGGTGTACTTGTACTTGCACCAAAAGTTAAAGCTTTGTATGCTGAATAACCAATTTGAATATAGGAGTCATTTCTAATTTTAAATTGCCTTGTGAAAACACTAATGATGTAGCACTTAGAATAAATGTTGTTAAAATTGTTTTTTTCATTTTAATTAATTGATACTTTGTTTTGCCTACTCTTGGATTTTAAAATTATTTTTGGCTCCCTAATTTCTCGCGAAATAATTTAAGATAAATTAAAAAACCTAAACATTTAGTTAAAACACGTATTTACCACAATAAAAACAAGTAAAAACACGTGCTTTCTTTTGATTGTCACTGAACTTTACAAGCCCAATTCCTTGGCATGCTTTGATGTTTTAGGAGGATTCCAAGGATCATCATACGATTTCTTGAAAAAGATTTCTTGAATGTAGGCAACCGTTCGTACAAATCGCAAATAATATCCGAAGTAAATCACCATTAAAGGCATATAGGGTAAAAAGTAGGTGATTCCCACATTTTTTTCTGTCCTGAATAAAGAAAATACTAAAAACTTGAAATAATTGGTACAGGTGTATAAAAAGAAATTCATTGTGATTACAAACGTCAATTCATGTGGAAAATTGAATACCATATCTATAAAATATATATACCATTTTACATTTAAAACAATGTTGTAGGTGATATTTTCCAAGAAAGAGAAAAAACTCAAAAACCTAAAATGTTGACTTGGATAAAAAACGTCTCGATGTTTTCGCACTCGAAAACGAATTAAACTTTTATCCCAACGCAAACGCTGCTTGGCCAATTTTCGAAAGGTATCTGGAGCATTTGTCAAACAAACGGCGTCGTTGGCAAACTTTACTTTGTAACCAATTTTTCTAATTTTAACACTGATGTCTCCATCCAAACCAGGTCCAATATCCCAACCTTGAATTTGGCTCATGGCATCAGCTCGAAAAGCACCAAAGGCACCTGAAATAATTCTGTAAATCCCTAATTGACTTGCAACAACTCGGCCAATCGAAATGGTGTCGTAATATTCGATTGCTTGCAAGGTTGTCGCTAATGATTTTTTGTAATTACGAACCATTACATTTCCTCCAACACCACCAACCTTTTCGTCTAAATAAAAGGGAATCAAAACATTTTCGATGGCATTAAAATCATAGCTGCAATCGGCATCCAAGTGAACAATGAATTTTCCAGTGGTGAATCGCAAGGCTAAATTCGCAGCAGAAGCTTTACCTCCACGGAACTCATTTCGTATAAATTTATCAATGAAACCATTTTTCTCCATGTCACGACCAATGGTTGGCGTATCATCATCTGATCCATCGTCTACAACAATGATTTCTACGTTTTTGTAACTTTGTTCGCGTAGCGATTTGACTAATTTGTAAATGTGTTTTCCTTCGTTTTTACCTGGGATAATGATTGAAACTAACGGTCTTTCAAGATTTAGACGGTAAATCGCTTCTTTTCTTTTTTTACGGTTTAAGACATTTAGAATTTTGGAAAATATTAAAACGACCAAGTCGACAATCATGTAGCGAAATAATTCGAAAAAAACGAAAAACCAAAAAATTCTTATAAAACGCTCAAAACCTAATGAATTGACATAATCAAAAAACTCGTCAATACCACTCATTTTACATGCTGATTAGTTGATTGATTTGTAATTCTGATGATAAATTATAAGTCAATTGGTGCACATTTGCCTTGATTTCGATTACTAAATCAGTAAAATTATTTTTAGTCAAATTATCTAATAACTTTACAATATCATCCATAATTCGCTGGGAAATACGCGTTGGGATTTCAAACATTGTAATCAAAATTACGGAAGAGGAATAGAAAGTTATCATATCTGACGAACGAATAGATGAACGAATTTCGCCCACAATGTCTTTGAGCAGATTCTGTTGGGCATTTGTTCCCACTTTCGCATAAAATTGTCCGGCATTCATAATGGTTATCGCAACAATATTCGAACTTCCTTCCGTTTGTCTTAATCGTTCAATTTCGTAACGCACAACAGTTTTAAAGGTGTCAAACTTAACTGTTCCTATGATGTCTTCAATATCTTTTGGAGTAGAAACATATCCTTGTAAAGCATAATTTTCTCCTTTTTTTGTCAATTGATATTCGTAAATTTCTTTATCCACAAGTGCTTCAACAGGATTATCAAATGTACAAGTCATGCATTTTGCTTTCACATTAAAATCTTGAAAACGATTATCGCAATTTTTACATTGGTGTAAAACAGAAGGTTTATCGTAATCTACACCGATATGTTTCAGTTTTTTTGAGCATTTTGGACAGTTTAATTGATCGTCAATATCATTTGTAAAATCAGTAATTGGTCCAACGTAAGCACAAGGGAAATGATGTACAATATCAAAGGTGTCCGTGTATGCTGAACTACATTTTGGGCAAGTTTCTCGGTAACTTAAATGCCCTGATTTACAATTCGAACACAAATAAATTCGATCTAAAAATTTTTGTTTGAAAATACCTTCTAAAGTTGCAATTTCTAGTATGTCCAAAACTTGATATTCTTCAAAATCGGCAAAATTACAAGATAAAAAAGGGAAGGAATAATGTGTATTTGAAAGCGCATATGGTGTTGGCTCTAATATTTTCAATTCCCTAGTGTACATGAAATACAACAATTTTGAAATTGCTAATGCTTCGTATGATATAGAATTAATTATCGTTAATTTTTCAAACAATTCATTAATCATTGAAACTTTTTCTTGCACAAGTGGAATTTGGTCAAATGAAAAAATGACTCCATCTATCAGGGCACTCACAAATGGATCTCGGTGTGAATTTCCATTGAGAACAATGATTGGCTTCAAATAAATGATTGGATTCGTATTTCCCCGAATTCTTTTGATAACCATTTTGGTAAAATCAATATTTTTCCCATCAAGGATAATTCCTGCATAACCGAGTGACCGATCTATCTTTAAATCTCGACCCGGGGAAACATAAATATAGCGACTAGACAAATACTCTATTTCGCCTGTTGCTGCATTGATATTTACGTTTACTAAGGCCATTAATATTTAGATTTTGTAATTTTAACACCCATTTTCCAATACGTTTTCCATTTCAACAAATCATCCTTAGATGCGGGATAAATATCCGCCGAAAGTGATCGGGTTGTTGGTTCATATTTTTTCTGAAATTCTTCAGGCAATTGATAGGTCGTGAAATAAAAACGTTTGATAATTCCCTTCCCAGTGGATCCGTCAGGGAATTCTAATTTTACAACATCATTAATTGCTAGTGATTTTAAATCTTCTTGCTTGAAAAAACCTTTGATATAAACATTATTCGGGCGGTGAATGGAAAGTATGACTTCGTCTTTTAGTGCTACTTCGTACTGATTTTTTAAAATATTTGTAACTGTACCTTCCAAAGGCGAATAGAAAATTCTGTTTGGACTGAGTGGATTTCCATTGGCGTCCACACCATTGTTACCAAGAGCACTTCCGTTTTGAGATAAATCTCTTTTCATGCGATTGAGTTGCGCCAAACTTGCTCCTAACAATTTATTTTTACCTGTAAGCGTTTCAATTTCATAATTGATTTGATTGATTTTAGAAAGCTGATCATCCAAACGATTTCGAGGTAAAACGTCCAACATCACTTCATTTCGAATTCTTTCTAAATCTTTTTCGTATAACTTTTTAAGTTGATTTTTCTCCCGAATCACTAAATTATTTAATTTTATATCTTCATTGACTTGAAAAATCTCTTTTTCAGACCACGAAACATCGCCTTGTTTTTTTTGGTTCATCGCAAATTCGTAAGTTCCAAAACTATTGAAATTTCCTTCTGGTTTGTCTGGAATAAAACTAAACAAACTATCTCCAATGCAAACCTCATCACCTTCTTTTCTGTAAAATTCAATGACACGGCAATCATCCGTATTTCTAATTTCAACATTATCAAACAAAATCTGACCATCGGCTTCGATGTAAAAATAATTGTTGACAACGTAACGGAGCAAGAAAAAAGCCAAAACCAATAAAAGTCCAAAATACACGATGCGATCCCAATTTCTGGGAGCTTTAGTCTTTTTTTCTTCCTTGATTTCAAGACCACGTAAAACCGATTCGTTGCGTTTGAAACTAATGTTCTTCATCTGTCTGTAAAGATTTTTTGTCCAACTCAATCAAACGATTCAAATCGTGAAAATTTAATGTTGTTATTTGTGTCAATTCTGATATTCTTTTGGCGAAAGCTTCCATTTCATTTCTAGAAGTAAAATCTTCCGTACGCAGAGCAATTGCAATTTTTTCTTTTTGAGTTAAATATGGTTTTAATTTGCGCAAGAGATATTCTTCTTTTATATTTTCGTGACACATAAATCGTACCGTATTTACCTCTGCTATTAATTCATTAGAATAAGTAGAATCTAAACTCAATGGTAAATCAATTGATAACTTGAAATTATACGAAGTACAAACGGTTTTGGTTTCCTTTAGTAGGTTTTTATATTTCGTTTGCAATTCTGCTTTATTATTTTTCCAATCTGCTCTCGTATGTGGTTCAATGTCTAAATGTAAACCATGCACTTTATCCAAAGGAAATTGACTAATCATTTTGGTCAATTCCTCCTTATACTTTGGAGAATCCAACAAATTATTTTGTCCTATCATCAAATCCACTTTTATGTTTTTGGAATACAAAATTTCAATCAATTGTATTTTTTCTTTTAAAAATGCATCCTCTGCAGAAATAGCCAATTGAACTTCATCAAACTGATTATAAATGATATATTCACTGATGAATTCAACCTTTTGTTTTTCAAAGCTTTTGGACCAGATGTAACAATTTCTTCCTGTTTGTTCTTCAAAGTCAAAATAGTTTGGTAAACTTAGCGGAGAAACGAGTTCTTGGATCGATTTGTCTTTCAATTTCTCCTGAATTTTAAGTAATTTGATGTACAAATTCTGTTTTAAATCTAATAATTCAATCTCAACTTGCAACAATTGATCTACCAATTCCAAAGCATGCAAAGGATTGAAATCAGCATCTAACAATTTAGCTTTGACACGCTCTTGACGTAAAGATTCGTTCAACAAAATACGCTTTTGGTGAAAAATGACATATTGTTTCAATTGATAACGATATTCGTAAGCTTCATTCAACAATTCAATTTCTTTGTTACTATTCGCTTGATTGATTTCTTCAATTTTTTTGTAAATTTTCTCTTTCTCAATAGCTGCCTTCTCTTTTTGATTAAATGTCAAAGGAATCGTGGCTCCAATTCCAGCACTAAAAAAGGCTCGTGAAGCAGGATTTTGACTCATCAAATCATAGTAGGAATGACGGACATAAGTCTTCAAACGAACATCATAGAACCATTTATTTTGTTCGTCAATTTGCGTCAGAACTTTGGAAGTCAAAGAATCTAAACCATTTGACTTTTCCTCTAGTGAAATCAAAGCTTTATAATTCAAATCAAATAAAGGTGCATCCCAATTGGCTTGAACTGAATCAAAAACGTTTGTAGATTGATCGTTATACGCATCATAAATTTGTTTCATTGCTTGAATTTCTGCAATTCGAGTTTGAGTTGACAAAACAAAATCTTTGGTGATTTTTTTAGCAAAATATAATTTTTCTATTGAACTTAATTGTTGATTCAGTAAATTCAATCTTTTATCCAAATACTCACTTTTCTTACTGTTGAACCAAAAAATACATTGATTCATTTTGATGGGAATATTTTTTCGAGAATAATTCAATTTTGCCAATTCAAGCTGAAAGGCTTGTTCAGTCTCCAAGGATTTAACCTTTTGTTGATTATCAAAATACCCATCTTGTAAGATATTCCACTCCAAACCATTGAGTATTCTACGTTGATACAAAATATTGTCTTCTAAATCTTGCTGGCTTGTGCCAAAATTCTGCAGGGCGTCTAAGGTATAATTAATACTTAAATCTTTTTCTAAAGACTGTTTGTATTTGGCATAATAATTTGCTTCGTCGTAGCCGTATTTCTCGGGAAGATTTAAAGCTTGTAAATAAACTAACAAACTTGTATCTGAACTTGAAAACTGAATTTCAGCTCTTTGATTTTGCTGAATTGAATCAAATATATGTTGCAATTTACCGATTTCAATAGAAACATTTTTCTCAGAATTTAATTGAGCAAAAAATGCTTGTCCGGCAATAATAGCCAAAAAGTTTATATATAGAAATACTAGTTTGATAATAATAAGTTATAGACAAAATTAATAATTTTTACGTTAAATAAAAACTAAATTCTTAATTTTCAGAAAAGTAAAATAATTCCTAAAAATAAATTAATTTTGTTCTATGCAAAAATCGCTTTTAAACAGAACAAAAAGTCAGTCTTTTTCAAAATTCTCCAACGAATTTTTATATAATAACTCCGTATTTACAGACTTCATTCAAGCAGAATTTTCAATTTCTAATATAGGAAAACAAATTGAAATCAAAAAATCATTCGACACAAATAAACGAAGTTTACTAAACGAAAGTCTGAAGCAACAATATCAATCGATTTTGGTAAACAAAGAAGTCCAAGTAAATATTGATTCCCTATTAGATGAAAAAACTTTCACAGTAACTACAGGACACCAATTGAATTTGTTTACTGGTCCAATTTATTTTTTATACAAAATAATTCATACTTTAAAATTAGCTGAACGCTTAAAACTTGAATTTCCATCAAATCATTTTGTGCCCATTTATTGGATGGCAAGTGAAGATCACGATTTTGAAGAAATTAACCATACTTATTTGTACAATCAAAAAATTGAATTCAAAACAGATCAAATCGGACCTGTTGGAAGTTTTGAATTGGAGAATTGGTCTGAAATTCAAGCAAGTGTCGCCGCTTTTTTTGCGAATCATCCTGAATCTAAAATTCATGAATTAATTCAAAGTTATTCTGGAAAAGATTTAGCTGAAGCGACATTTAAATTGGTTCACGAACTTTTTAAAAATTACGGCTTAGTGATTTTAGATGCCAATAATGCGGCTTTGAAAACAGAATTTGTTCCTGTTTTATTGAGGGAAGTTGAAGAATCTTTTTCTGAGAAATTTGTTTTAGCGACGAATGAAAAACTTGAGAAATTAGGCTACAAACCACAAATCTATGCTCGCCCAATAAATCTATTTTATTGTGCTAAAGGATTCAGGGAGCGTATAATTTTCGAAAATGGAGTTTATTCAACGGAACATTTAGGGACTAAATCCATAGAAGAACTCAAAAAACTCATTCAAGATAAACCAGAAAACTTTTCTCCAAATGTTGTTTTAAGGCCAGTTTATCAAGAAACTATTTTACCAAATTTGGTTTACATTGGTGGTGGCGCTGAAATTGCATATTGGACGCAACTGAAAGCTGTTTTTGACACACTGAATTTGCCTTTCCCTTTACTGCAAGTACGAAATTCTGTTCAGGTTTTTGACAAAAATGCGCAGAAAAAATTGGCTAAATTGAATTTAAGTATAGAAACCATTTTTGAAAATGTTCAAGACTTGAAAAATCAGTTTGTTAAAGACAATTTAAAGCAAGAAATTGATTTCACTGCTTTAGAAGAAAAAGCGATGCAATTGCAGGGAGAACTAAATCACGTAATTACGTCTTTTGATGTCAATTTGAAAAACTTCGCGGAAGCTGAAAATGTAAAAATCATCAAACAACTAGAAGGAATTAAATCTAAAATTCAAAAAATTCAGAAGTCACAATTTGATGCCGAATTGAAAATGTTAGAGGATTTAAAAACTAAGTTGTTTCCTAACGGTGGTTTGCAAGAGCGCCTAGATAATTTCTTGAATTTTTGTCCTGATGGAGATTATGTTTCTTTTATTAGTTTAACTCATGAAGTAATCGACCCGCTAGAGAAAGATTTAATTTTGGTAGAACTTTAATTTATTTACTCCTAGCAACATAATTTCCCCTATATAATTAGAGAAAACTATGTGACTCCTATGTTTGTAAAATTATTATTTTAGTGTAAAAGTGAGAAAGAATGAGAGCACGTATGTGGCTAAATAATCAGCAGATATATTCACACATAGAAATAGCCTCAT
>JBKCGI010000129.1:0-7396 GCA_046303515.1 Flavobacteriia bacterium
TACCTGATGCAGGAACTTGTACTTATGACTGTACGCTTTACCCTCTAAATGCGACGAATACAGGAGGAATGAGTGGATGGACAATTATTAAACGTCCGCATACAACTGCAATAGACAATACTGGGTGGATTTTTAATGGAAACTGTGCTGCTTCAACCGCTACCGTGGTATCTAGAACAGGAATGACTAATTTTTCATTTTTAGCAGTTGACCAAACACTATCTCCGCTTCCAATTTCATTAGTGTATTTTGATGGTTACTCTCAAGATAATATTAATATTTTAAACTGGGAAACTTCAAGTGAAAGAGATAACGACTATTTCACGATTGAAAAATCAGCAGATGGAATTAATTTTAGTGAAATGAAAAAAGTTGACGGTGCAGGAACTAGCAATTCAAAAATCGTTTATGAAACCACTGATTATAGTCCATTTAACGGATTAACTTATTACAGATTAGGTCAAACAGATTTTGATGGTGTATCAATGCATTTTAAAACAATATCTATTGCAAATAGTAATTCTGAATTTAAACTTTCTGATATACATCCAAATCCAACCACAGGTAATATCAATTTAGATATTGAAGCACCACATAATGGAATTGTTACATATACTATTTTTGACAACACTGGAAGGGTTATTCTTACGCAAGCAGTCAATGTTTCTAAAGGTGAAAATAGCGTAGCAATTGATTTAAGTAATGCTGCAAAAGGTTCGTATGTTATTGAAGTTAAACTAATGAACACAGATATAAAACAAATTGAAAAAATAATAAAACAATAATTTAAATTTATTTAAAAAGAAAGGCTATCATTTTGATAGCCTTTTTTATTTTTGCACTGTGAAAGAAATTACTATAATCGGTACAGGGAATGTCGCATTTCATTTTTGTAATATTTTTACAGAAAAAAAAATCAACCTCCAACTTTATGCTCGAAATAAGGTCACTCGCCAAGAATTTATAAATAAGTTTAATTTAAGAGAAATAAATTCTCTTTCGCAAATCAAAAATCAATTCGTATTAGTGTGCGTCAATGATGACGAGATTTTAGGATTAATATCTGAATTAGATGATTCAAATAAAATTGCTTACGCATCTGGAACTGTAGAATTAAATAAATTAGTTCATAAATCTAATTTAGGTGTTTTTTACCCATTGCAAAGTTTTTCAAAAGAAAGAAAATTAGATTATAGCCATATACCTTTTTTGATTGAAGCGAACAACGAATATTTCAACCAAGAACTATTTGATTTAGCATGGAGCATTTCAAATAAGGTTGAATTTGCAAATTCTGAAAAAAGAAAAAAAATACATTTAGCAGCAGTTTTTGCTAATAACTTCACAAATCATTTGCTGAAAATTTCAAAAGACATTTTGGATCAAAATGAAATTGATTGGAATCTATTGGAGCCATTAATTAAAGAAACGGTCTCTAAAGCTATAGAATTAGATCCTGACAACGCACAAACAGGACCTGCCAAAAGAAATGATTTAAATACAATACAAAAGCAAATAGAGCAACTAGATTCAAACTCAAAAGAAATTTATACTCAGGTCACAAACAGTATTTTAGAAAATTATGGATACAAGAAGTTATAAAGAAATTTTACCTCAAATTACAACTTTCATATTTGATGTTGATGGTGTTTTAACAAACGGAGATGTACTTTTAATGAATGGTTCAGTATACAGAACTTTAAACTCAAAAGATGGCTATGCGCTTCAATATGCTACCAAATTAGGTTACTCGGTATTTATTATCACTGGTGGGAATTCTGAGGACGTTAAAAATAGGCTTATAAATCTTGGAGTAAAGGAAGTTTGTCTAAAATCGAGCAACAAAATTCAGGTTTACAAGGAATTAAAAGAACGATATAACTTTTCAGATGAAGAAGTATTGTATATGGGCGACGACATTCCTGATTACGAAGTAATGCTAAAAGTAGCACTTTCAACTTGTCCACAAGATTCAGCGCAAGAAATAAAAGCCATTTCAAGATACCAATCTCCAATTTCAGGAGGAAAAGGGTGTGTGAGAGATGTTATTGAACAAACTTTGAAAGTTCAAGGGAAATGGATGCAGGATTTGGCATTTGAATGGTAGCTTCGACATTTCGACAAGCTCAATGTAAACGAGCTCAGCTACCTTTTCGACATTTCGACAGGCTTACTTCGACAGGCTCAGTAACCATTATCGACTGAAATAGAAAGCTATTCCAAAATTTAATTACTCATTTCTTTTCAAACCATTGCCATAGGGAATCTGATGGTACCGGGGCAATGATTTTGATTTCTTCTTTGGATGTTGGATGATTAAACACCAAACTTCTTGCATGTAAACTTATGGAAGCATCAGGATTTGAACGTTTTGCTCCATATTTCACATCGCCTTTTATGATACAACCTATTGTTGCTAATTGACATCGAATTTGGTGATGACGACCTGTTTCTAACTCAATTTCAAGTAAATGATATTTATCAGAAGAGGCTTTTAAAGTATAGGTTAAAATCGCTTTTTTAGAATCTTTCGTTTCAGTTGCGGAAGCGTAAGATTTATTTTGTTTTTCGTTCTTTTTAAGAAAATGAACCAATCTTTCAGAATTTTTGACAGGTTTTTGTTCCACGATTGCCCAATACGTTTTGGAAGTTTCTTTGTCGTGAAATTGCTTGTTCATTCGCTCTAAAGCTTTGGATGTTCGAGCAAACAGCAAAACACCACTCGTAGGACGATCTAAACGATGTACAACACCACAAAAAACATTCCCAGGCTTCTCGTATTTTTCTTTCAGATAAGATTTTATTTTGTCTGGAAGTGGCTCATCTCCCGTTTTATCCCCTTGCGTGATTTGTGAAGCACGTTTGTTTAAAACTAAAACATGATTGTCCTCATAAAGTATATCAAGTTCATATTTTTGAGCCAAATCTGAAGATAAATTCATTTCAGAATACTAATATTGTTCAGATTCGTTTGGAAAGTCACCTGATTTCACATCCTTGATATAATCTTGAAATGAATTCATCATTTGATCGTACAAATTGTTGTATTTTCTTAAAAATCGTGGACTAAATTCATTGTTAATACCAAGCATATCGTGTACGACCAAAACTTGACCATCAACTCCCCCACCCGCTCCAATTCCAATAATTGGAACAGAAACTGATTTCGCAACTAGTTCAGCCAATTTAGCAGGAATTTTCTCTAAAACAATAGCAAAACAACCTGCTTCCTCCAAAGCCTTCGCATCTTCAATCAAACGATTTGCTTCGTCTTCCTCTTTAGCTCGAACAACATAGGTTCCAAATTTATAAATAGATTGTGGCGTTAAGCCCAAGTGTCCCATCACTGGAATTCCTGCTGTTAAAATTCGTTTTACGGATTCAATGATTTCTTGTCCGCCTTCCATTTTAACAGAATGACCACCAGATTCTTTCATAATTCGAATCGCATTTGACAAGGCTTCTTTTGAATTCCCTTGATAAGAACCAAAAGGCATGTCTACCACGATTAAAGCTCGTTCAACTGCTCTCACTACCGATGAAGCATGGTAAATCATTTGATCTAAAGTGATCGGCAAGGTAGTCTCGTGTCCGGCCATAACATTTGAAGCAGAATCCCCAACTAAAATGACATCGATTCCGGCTTCATCAATTATTTTTGCCATCGAAAAATCATATCCAGTTAACATGGAAATTTTTTCACCTCTTTGTTTCATTTCAAGTAGGACATTTGTCGTTACTCGCTTGACATTTTTATGAACAGACATTTTGAAATTTTTGGTAAAAGTAATGAAAAGCAAGTAAATCCCAATAATCATTATTTGTTTTTAAGAAAAACATTAGTTAATAGGAAAAAAGTAAAATACTTAAATTTAGTTAAATTTAAAAAGAAAGACTTCACTCAGACCTATAATGCTCATATTTCCGACTAATCATCACCCCCTGAATAACTTTCAAAGGATGCGTATCTTTTTTGCGGTAAAACAAACCAATCATTAAGGTAAACCAACTCATGTAAGCATGATGATGATGTGTTTCGTGGTTGCCAATCCCCATTCCGAGTGGAAACCAATAGGTGTTACTTTCTTTATTTTTTTCTTCCCCCAGATGTTCACTCCAGTGACGTAACGTACTGATAATGTTTAGTATAAAAAGTGTTCCCAATAAAAACCAAAGTGGAGGTTTTACTAGGAAATAAATTCCAACACTTACTAAACAAGCGGTCAACATAAACCAATAATTAATTTTAACCGATTTAATGTTGTGAGCTTTCGGTTTTGTTTTTTGGGATTTACTGAAATTCAGTACACTGTAAATGGTTGAGAATAATGGTACAATTTCAAATAATAAATATAGGATACGATTTTTTTGAAACAATTGCTGTTTTAAGGGCGACCAAAGTGGATCGTTTTCTTTGTTTGTCTGCGCATGATGAATCAAATGGAATTTCCGAAAGGCTTCACCATAAAAAGGTAAAAGCATGATTCCTGCCCCTAAATTTAAGATTACACGATCAAATTTTGTTTTTGTAATGGAATTATGAGCAGCATCGTGAACAACTACCACAAAAAAGGAATGAATCAAAAATGCCGCTGGAATTACACTCCAATACTGATGTTTTTGAAATAAGATGATACAAAAATAAATTCCACTTAACAAAAGACTAGCAGATAAGATTGTCACAAAAGGAATGAAAAAAGAATTCTTGCGAAATTTCTTTTCTAAATTAATTTCTCGGCCAAATTCAAGTACAGATTTATTCATAAAATTCGTATACAATTAACTCTCGAGACACATTATATTCAAATAATATAATTCGGACTCAACTTAGTAAGATAAATCTCTTTTAATAATACTAAACTAAAAAATAAAATTGATTGTTTATAATTATTTCTGTTAATAAATTTGAATAAGTGAATAAAATTTCTTAAATTTGATTATATTTCCTATATGATGCAAACAATTTTAGTGCAAATCAATTCTGACAAAGCCCTCAAGTTACTTCAAGATCTTGAGGATTTAAATATTCTTAAATTACTTTCTTCTGAATCAAATGATAATGATTTATCTCAAAGATATGGAGGTAAATTAAAATCGAAAGTAGCAGAAGATTTGCAAAACTATGTAAGTGAAAGTAGGACGGAATGGGAACGGAAAAATTCTTAATTGATACTAATGTTATTATAGATTTCCTAGCAGGAAAATTTAGTAAAAATGATTCAAAATTTATTAATTCAATCATTGTTAAAACTCCAATTATTTCCGTAATCACTAAAATTGAAGTCTTGGGTTTCAAAACAAATCAAAAAGATTATCAAATTCTTTCAAAATTTATTTCAGAATGTATTGTGTTAAATTTGAATGAAGAAGTAACCAAAACGACCATTGAATTAAGAAAACAAAATTCAATAAAACTACCTGATGCTATAATTGCTTCTACTTGTTTGGTTTATGATCTGAAACTATTGACAAGAAATGTATCTGATTTTAAGAATCTTGAAAATCTAGTTGTTGTAAATTCTCATAGCCATTCATAATTTATTTTTTATTTCTTCAACAAATTCTTCAAATTTAATTCTTAACTCCTCATTCAAAATTCCTTTTTCGACATTAAAATATTCATTAAAGTGTGGCAATGAAAAACTAGCTAAAATATTCGCTCCATGTCGAGGAAAACGATCTGAAGCAGCAGTCAAAGCACTTACTCCACCACGACCACCGTCTGAAGTAGACAAAAGTAACATATTTTTATTTTCAAAAGTTTTTGCTTTTACGCGAGATGCCCAATCAAACAAATTTTTGAAGGCTGCAGTATAGCTACCATTATGTTCAGCCATGGAAATAATCAGTAAATCAGCACTTTCAATTTTTGAAACAAACTCTTTCACCAAATTAGGGTGACCTTCTTTCGCTTCTCTGTCAACAGTGAAAATTGGAATATCAAAATGATTCAAGTCTAAAATTTCAATTTCATTTCCTGAGAATTGTTTTGCAGCGAAAGTTGCGAATTGTTTGTTGATTGATGTTGAACTGTAGGATGCTCCGAAGGCTAAGATTTTCATTTGAAAGTAAATTAATGAATGACAAATTTAGAAATCGAATTCCAATCAAACTAAGAAAAAAAATCTAAATAGAATAAATTTATCATTGACGAATAATCAAACCATCTTTCATCTCAATAATGCGGTCAATTTTAGCATCGAAATGATACTTTTCATTTTATTAGAATTAAATCTGAATCTTGGCTTGCTACCAACCAATGTTTTACATTTGCTTCGATTGGGACAAAATCTCCAGTTAAAAGTGTGTGTTTTTCTCCTTTTTCATTTTCAAAAACTGTTTCGCCATGAATAAGAACTAGAAAAGCAGGTGTTTTGGTAATATGTTCTTTTAAAAATTCTCCTTTTAAAATTTTCAGTGCAATGACTTTTCCCTCAGTGTTTTCAAAAATCACTTTAGTTGAAAGCGGTTTTGTTTGATCGTTGATTGTTGAGATATTCATATAAAATAAGTGTTAAAACGGTTAAATTCTGATTTTAATTTTGATACATATTCATTGCTTTCTGCGGTAGATTTACTTTCTGAAAATTCTGCAACCATTTCCATAAAGGGAACGAGCCACTTGTGAAGTTCGTCATGCGCCTTTCCTTGCATGGTACAACTTGAAGTCAAATCATTTAATCCATCATCGATATTTGAAGCCAAACTTTGATAATCAGTTAATTCATTTCCTTTGAATCCAGTGATCTCGTTTTCAATTTTTCGAATTATGAGCATCATTTTGGGCTCAACTTTCCATTTCTCACCTTGGTTTAGTTCTATTTTTTCTTGCGAATGTTCGTGAACTTCAGATTCTATGTTGGAAACTGTATTTTGCTTTTCTTTTTTTTGTTGACAAGAAATTACAGAAAGAGAGAATCCAGCAAGTAAAACCAGAACTGATATTTTTATTTTTTTCATTTTATAATTTTTAAGATATTATGTAGCATTTTATTTCCTTGCTCTTCAATATCGAAAGAGAAATTAGCCATTCTCCATTTAAACATTTGTAACCTAAAAGTTCCCATTATAATTTGTAGCAATTCATCTGATTCTATATCACATCGAAATATTCCATTTTTTTGTCCCATTTGAATAACTGGCAACAAATATTTGATTCTAATTTGCATGATATTTTGAATGGCACTTAAAATCCGCTCATTGTCATCAATTAATCCATCTGAAAAAACAGCAACAACAAAATGTGGTTTATTTTTTAAAAATTGAAATTGATTTCTAAAATAAGCTATGATTAGATTTTCTGGGTCGTTTTACTTTTAGTTAATTGCCTGATATATTTTGTCCATATAATATGCCAAATAATTTATCATTTACAAAATTTTATATTACATGATTT
>JBKCGI010000130.1:0-5921 GCA_046303515.1 Flavobacteriia bacterium
CATTTTTTCTTGTTCTTTTGGGAAATTCGCCCAAGATTCATAACCATTAAATTCAATTCCGAATTGTGTTCCGGAACAAATAATTCTTAAATCTGCTGGTTTTTTAAATTCATTTTCCAACCAAGTCCATTGTTCATTACCCAATATAGTTGAATCGGAGGACAAACAAGGAACGTATTCAATATTATAGAAGAAACGCCAATTATCATATAAATAGTTGTATTCATGCGTGTAAACTTGTAAATTACTTCTGAAAGTACGCTCATCTAATAGGATAAATTGAATTGTTTTCCCCTTTACTTTTTGAAAATAAGAAGTATAAATTCCTTCATGTTTTCTGCGTTCAGAATTTGCGGGTTCTTCAAAAAAATCTAAGAAAATCTCTTTGGATTCGTTTTTTAATTCATAATATTTACCAATATCATTCCATCCATAGTCGTGATCATCCCAAGTTGCGTAAATAGTTGTATTTTTTTTTAATCGTTGAAAGGAAGTTCTTTTTGAAAGATTATCGTAACGTAATTTTAAACTGTCACGATTTTTGGTGTCGTGGTAAACATTATCTCCCAAAAAAATAAAGTAGTTTGGTTTATGTTTTAAAATTTCATCAAATATTTCAAGTGAATCTTCTTGTTGACTACAAGAGCCAAATGCAATTTTTGTTGTTTGTGCGCTTGAAATTATAGTAACAATTGAACATGCAAAAAAGAGTAAAATTTTCATGACTTTCGTTTCAGTAAAAGTAATATTAAAAATTCTAAATCTTTAAAATTGTTCGTATTTTCTCAGATATTTTCTGCACATGGGATATTTCATCATGTTCTTTTTCAAATCATCTAGTTGATTTTTTGAGAAAAGTGAAATGATGTTTTTTTGTTCTTTGGGATCCAATTTTAAGTTGTATAATTCTTCCTGGTTTGGAACGACATTTACTCGCCATAAATAATGTAAATTTCCTTTTATTAAAGACACACCAATTCTAAATCGACCAACTTCATTATTATTCATGATAATGACTTCACGGTCTTCAGGGATTTTAGAAAAAAGACTGTATCCTTTGAAATTCTCCTTCAATTTTTTAATATCTGAATATTTACCAAGTTTCAATAAATCGATTATCGTGGGAGCAATATCAATATTTGCCGTAATGTTGTTTGCATTTTCTTCTAGATTTTTTTCAGGATAATTTGATCTTAATTTTTCTGGTAAATACATCATAATCGGAATAGAGATAGTTTCGGTATAATAACTGTCAACATGTCCAATATTATTGTGATCTTTCAACGATTCAGCGTGATCGGATACAAAAATAATTACGGTGTTTTCCAATAATTTTTTCTCCTTCAGATTTTCAAAAAATGGTTTTAAAACGGCATCTTGATAGAAAACGGCATTATTATACGATTCTGAAAAATTCTTATTCCATTTTTTATATTTCGTTGGAACGTGATAAGGATAATGAGTTGAATTAAGTTGTACAACGCCAAAAAATGGTTTTCCTTCAAAGGAATTGATGTGTTCATTTAAATGCTTGACCGTAAATTTATCATCAATCCCTAAATCGTTGAAAAAAGGATATTTATTGTTGTCTTTCGTCCAATAATGCGCCAATTTTTCATTTTGGTAAAAGCGGTAAAATCGATACCACTGCATGGTGTGAGATGAAATGAAAAAGGGCTTGTAATTTAATTTTGAAGCATAATCCCAAATTATTGGTTGAGATTGTAATAATTCTTTGTCTTGTTGTGGACCAATCCCTGTTAAAATTGCTGGCACAGCTAACATTGTTGTGGTTGAAACGGTATATGCCTTTTTGAAAACATGAAATTCATCTAAATGTTCTTGTCTAAATTTTTCGAGGTTGGGAGTTGTTTCTTGGGAATAGCCATACGCTTGTAAACGGTCGCTGCGCATACTTTCTAATACAACAACTAAAATATTGATTTTTGGATTTTTTTTCGTCTCCTTCAATTTTATCGGATGACGAGGAACATGACCTTTCCCCATGAATTTTTGGTAATCTCTGCCATCGATGATGTGTCTTTGAAATGCCAAGGCAAAATTCGTGTCGACAAGCATGCATTGATCAAATTTTTTGTGGTAAATAAAAAGGAAAAAATAGACCAAAGCCAATTGCAGATAAGAAAGAATTAAGCGTGTTCCACTTAAATTGTATTCCTTTTTACTCAGGTATCGAACATACAAAAATACTGGAATTCCAACAAGAATGAATAAAAAGGCATCTTGTAGATTTACAGAATCCTCAAGTAACTTAAATGCACTTTGCGGTTCTGTTTTGAAGTATAGTAGCGTGAAATAATTTGGGAAAAAGCCATTAAAAGTGTAAAAAATAAAGGATCCAACAAATGAAATTAGGAGAAAAATCGTGAAAAATGCAATTAAAGCTGTAAAAAGGATTTTTCTTTGTTTTAATTTGCTAAAAAAAACAATAGTAAGAGAAAAGAAAACAGCAGAGACAAGTAAAGATAAAGCGTAAAAAAACAACTGCCATTTGTTATATAAATGAAACAATGGAAATCTGAAATACAAATCAATTCCAATGTAAATTAGTGGGATTAAAAGCAGTTTTAAAATTCTAGACATTATCGTGAATGAATCACAGGTTAATTTTGTATTAAATTTATATTACAAAACTACCTTTTTTTTTTGATTCTGATTGAAATAGATTTTATCGAATGCAAAACTTATCTTTGCAACAAGTTTATGGCTGATACATTACTTTCTTCTCCTTTACAAGGTTTCACAGATTTTCGTTTTCGGAATGCTTTTCATCAGTATTTTGGAGGAATAGATACTTTTTATTCACCTTATATTCGTTTGAATGGAAAATTTGAAATCAAAGCTTCCTATGAACGAGATTTATTGCCAAAAAACAATTCGACTTTAGAAGTTATTCCTCAAATCATTACTAACGATGCGGATGAATTTTTGTTTGTATCTAAATATGTTCAGGATTTGGGGTACAAAGAACTCAATTGGAATTTAGGTTGTCCGTATCCGATGGTTACAAAACGTTGCATGGGTTCAGGTTTAATCAGTGATTGGAATCGAATTGATGAAATATTGCATCGTGTTCACAACGAATCGGATATTCTAGTTTCCATGAAAATGCGCATGGGTTATGAAAATCCTACAGAAATTTTAGATGTTTTACCCGTTTTAGCAAAATATCCATTGAAAAATATTGCGATTCATGCTCGTATTGGGAAACAACTGTACAAAGGTGGAGTAGATTTAGATTCTTTTCAAAGATGTTTAGACAATTCAAGTCAAAAGATTTATTATAATGGTGATATCACAACGGTAAAAGCTTTTCGAGAATTAAAAGAAAGATTCCCAACAATTGACCATTGGATGATCGGTCGCGGTTTGATTGCAGATCCCTTTTTGCCGCAAATGATTAAAAACGACACCACAGAATATCCTGCCAATCGCATGGAGATTTTTAGAAAATTCCACGATACACTTTATAACGATTACGAAAGTGCTCTTTCTGGTTCAAGTCACGTTTTAATCAAAATGGAATCTTTTTGGGAATATTTTGCGACTAGTTTTCCTAATCCACATAAAACCTTCAAGAAAATTAAGAAGGCGAAGAATTTTGCGCATTATCATGATGCGGTAGAGGAGATTTTGGAGGAAACAGATAATTAATTATTTTAGCTTTAAAAATGATTACCACAAAACTCCAACTTAAGGATAAACTTCCATTAACGTGTTCCCGAAAAGGAACTTGTTGTCACGGGAATCAAGTTTTATTAAATCCCTGGGAATTAAATCGATTGGCTTTCGAAAAACAAATTTCCGTCAAAGAATTTCGAGATTTATATTGCGATTGGGGTGGAGTTCGTCTGAAATTTGACGGTGAAAAAGATCATCGAGGCAAAAATTCTTGCAGTCAATACATTCCCAATTTTGGTTGTTCGTTACATGAAGGTCGACCGTTAGCTTGTCGCTTGTTTCCAATCGGGAGACAAATTCAAAACGATGAAGTTCAATATATTTTTCAAGGAAAAACTTTCCCTTGTTTGGATGGCTGTCCAGAAGTGAATGAACTACCAAAAATGACCGTTGAAGACTATCTAAAAGATCAACAAACGAGTTTGTTCGAACAAGCCCAAGATGCGTATTTGGAAGTGATGCAAAACATGGCTGACATTGCTTTTATGTTACTTTTGGATTCTGGTTTGGCCGCTTCTGGAGATACAAAAACTTTGAGAGCATGGCAAAGATTAGCTTCAGTTCCAGCAGAAAGTCTGATTGAAAGTATTGGTCGAGAATGGATTGATTTATTGACCATACCAAATATTAATTTTAGCAAAGAAAAGCCAGTAGAATTTGCTCAAGCGCATGAAGTTTTATTGCAAGAACAGGCACAAATTCGAATTGATTCAAGTAAAACTTTAGGTGAAATGAGCGAAACTTCTATTCTGATGATTTCGATTGCTTATTTTTTAGCGAAAGCTTTGGGTGCTGAACCGAAAGAGTTGTCAGAGCTTTGGGTTAGGATTGCTTTGGAGAATGGGGCGAAGATTTGAAAGGATGGAACTTGAGAATTTTTCCCGCAGATATCGCAGATAAAATTCGCTGATTTTCACAAATTTCAGCTAGTTAAACTATTATAATTCTTGGAGAATTTTATCTTCGATGCGACTACGTGGTGCGAAAAACTTCAAATACTTTGCGTTTAAAAATTTTCTATTTAGAATCATTTTAAACTTTTTTTTGCTTTCACCGAAATAATTGCGGAATTTTGCACTACATTATGAAGAAGAAAGTCGAAATTTTAGCTCCTGCCAAAAATTTAATGCAAGGAATGTTTGCCATCAATGCTGGTGCAGATGCAGTGTATATTGGTGCTCCACAATACGGTGCGCGGTCAAATGCTACCAATCCAATAGAAGATATTGCAGAGTTGGTGAAGTATGCACATTTGTTTAAAGCACAGGTTTTTGTGGTAGTCAACACGATTTTGTATGATTACGAATTGGCTGAGTGCAAAAAAATGATTTACGAATTGTACAAAATTGGCGTGGATGCTTTAATCGTTCAAGATATGGCAATCATGGAAATGGATTTACCTCCAATTGTGATTCATGCAAGTACACAAGCAAACAACCGCGATCCAAAGCATGTGAAATTTTTAGCCGATGCTGGAATGAAACGTGTTGTTTTGGCAAGAGAATTAAACTTAGACCAAATAAAAGATATACATGAAGCAACTGACGTCGAGCTAGAATTTTTTGTTTCTGGTGCATTGTGCGTTTCCTTCAGCGGAAATTGTTACATGAGTATTGCCAACGGTGAACGAAGTGCTAACAGAGGTTCGTGTGCACAAAATTGCCGACTTCCATACAACTTGGTCGATGGAACGGGAACTACCTTGAAAACGAGTAGTCACTTGCTTTCTATCAAAGATTTAGATTTATCCGATCAATTGCCTAATTTGATTGAAGCTGGAGTAACTTCATTTAAAATTGAAGGCCGCTTGAAAGATTTGGTTTATGTCAAAAATAATGTTTCCTATTTGCGCCAAAAACTTGATGCCTTTTTAGAAAACAACGAAAATTATTGCAAAGCTTCTTCAGGAAGAATAACAATTAACTTCGAACCGCAAATGGATAGAAGTTTCAATCGTGGTTACACAGATTATTTTGTAAATAAGCGTAAAGAAAAAATTGGTTCATGGGAAAGTCCAAAGTCCAAGGGGCAATATATTGGAAAAATAACTGAGCTTACTCCCAAAGGATATTTTATTGAGAATGCGGAGGAATTAAATAATGGCGATGGTTTGTATTTCGTGAACGAAAATGGGGAAGGAGACGGATTGCAAGTCAATGTTGTTTTGAATAGTTTGGTTATTCCGAATACTTACAAAGAAATTGCTGTTGGAACTGAAA
>JBKCGI010000131.1:0-8289 GCA_046303515.1 Flavobacteriia bacterium
ACCACCTAAAAAGCCTGAAACTATATTTCCGATTCCTTGTGCTTTTAATTCCAAATTTGTTGGCGTTTTATGTTTCTCAGGATCTAATTTATCAGTAGCTTCAACACTTAACAAAGACTCCAAACTTCCAACCAATGCAATAGTCAAGGCAATCGTATAAACACGGTAATCGGTCAAAGCTTTAAAATCTGGAAAACGAAATAAAGCCGTAAATTCGGTCCAGTTTTGAGCTTTAGGCAACTCAACTACATGTTTTCCGGTTAAATACCACTCAGGAAAATAAGTCTTAAATAAAAGGTTAATTAAAGCACCAAATACAACTACAAAAAGCGCTCCTGGAAGGAATTTGAATAAAGCAAAACGCTTAAAGAAAGGTCTTTCAAACAAGATTAGGATAAACAGTGAAATCAAAGTAATGGCTATTGCACCAGGACTTGTTTTGTTAATCGCTATTAAAATCTCAGAAAAAGTATTGTGACCATCAACCTGAAAGAAAGATTCATCTCCCATAAAATCGGCATCATACCCAAAAGCATGCGGAATTTCTTTTAAAATTAAGGTCAAACCAATTGCAGCCAACATCCCTTTGATTACCGAAGATGGAAAATAATTTCCAATCACTCCAGCTCCTAAAAAGCCACTGATAAATTGAATTAATCCTGCTAAAATAACAGCAACTAAAAAGGCATCAAAACTACCTAAAGTTGAAATTGCTGCAGCAACAATCGTAATTAATCCTGCAGCAGGACCAGAAACTCCTAAGCGAGAACCACTTATTAAACCAACCACAATTCCTCCAACTGCACCGGCAATGATACCGGAAAATAAAATGGGTTCTTTTCCTGTTGACGCCAATGCAACTCCTAAACAAAGTGGCAATGCAACTAGAAAAACAACCAAACTTGCAGGCAAATCATGCCTCCAATTTGTAAAAAAGTTTTTCATTAAAATAAAATGTTTGTAAAATATTTGTCAATTAGATTTACTAAACATTGATTTCAGGAGGAGAAAATAAGTTTTCTGGATGTGGTTCTGTGTAATCTGCGGCAACAATATGATTTTGTTGTGCACAATTGATGTAAGACAATTCAAGGCCTTCATTCACGATTAAAAAATCATCGTTTTGAAAAGAGTAAGTGTATTCTTTTTCAGAATCTTCTTCCGACAAATCAACCAATTCTTCTAAAGCTTCTTCGGATAATTCAGAAAAGGCAAAGGTAGCGACTTTCAAAATACTTAAGGTAAATGAAAGTAAGAATACGATAAAAACTGCCCGACTGAATATTTTTTTCATTGCATACAAACATAGGGATATTTTTGGGAAAAAGCTATGAAACTCTATGTAAGTTGTATTTTTTTAACAAAAGAATTCAAATTTGTTTCGGGCAAAGAACACGTTTTATTCTCACACAGATAAAATTTATCCTCTGACAAGTCTTTTCCTGCTAAACTTGGAAGACTTGATTTTAACCCACCAGAAAACAACACATTTGGAAGATAATTTTTGCTTATTTCGGCCAAATTTTGTTTCCAATTTGGACCTGTGATACAAACTTCTTTTACGCCATTCAAAAAATGCATCAAAACCATAGCCCAATTCGAATAACCCGATCCGTATTGTTCCATGCCTTCATACACATTACTTAGCATTTGTTTGGCGTCAGAGATATAGCTATCATTTTGAAAATACGTACCCAAAACAAATAAATTCATGCACATAATGCTATTTGTAGCTGGAGTGACATTGTCGTTGATATCCATTTTTCGGGCAATCAGACCTGAATTTTCGGCCGTGAAATAAAACATTTTACTTTCTCGATCTTGAAAAATTTCAATCGTTTTTTGGCAAACATTTTGAGCTAAATAAAGATAATGTTCATCAAAACTTGCTTGATACAAACTGATAAAAGCACTGATTACATTCGCGTAATCTTCCAAAAAACCTTCTATAGTAGCTTTTCCACCATTGTAATTATGGTATAAAGTGTAATTATCATTCAACTGGAATTTTTCAATCCATCGCGCATTTTTTAGAGCTGCCAACAAATATGTTTCATCTCCTAAGGCAAAATAAGCATCGCAATAAGCTTTCAGTTGCATCGCATTCCAAGAAGTTAAACATTTATTATCTAAACCTGGACGAACACGCAAACTTCTTTCTGAAAGTAAAAGTTCATTGATTTTGTTAATTTTTAAGGCAAATTCTTCTAAACTGAGATTCATTTTTTTAGCAAAATCAGCATCGTGAGTAGTTTTCATCAGGATGTAATTTCCTTCTTCCCAATAACCCAATTGATTCACGTTGTAATAGTCCTTTACCCAAGAAAAATCATTTTCTAGTAAATCCATAAGTTCATTTACCTTCCAAATGTAAAATTTACCTTCTTCTCCTTCAGAATCGGCGTCCAAAGCACTGTAAAATGCTCCTTCAGCGGTTGACATTTCTCTTTCAATCCAATTTAAGGTTTGGATAACGATATTTTTATAGGTCTCATTTTTAGTCTGTTGATAAGCTTTTGCATATAAACTTACCAATTGCGAATTGTCGTATAACATTTTTTCAAAATGAGGAACTTTCCACAACACATCAACCGAATAGCGGCAAAAACCTCCGCCAATTTGATCGTAAATACCACCAAAAGCCATTTTATCCAAGGTCAAATAAACATGTTTCAGCAGAATTTCATCTTTTTGATTGACAGCAAATTGCAACAAAAATTCGTAATTATTTGGCAAAGGAAATTTTGGTGCACGATTGGATCCACCTTCTCGAGAATCAAAACTATGCGACCAACGCAACACCAATTCAGCTAATTTTTCTTGTTGAAAAGCTTCAATAGCTTGAGGAATATCAATTAACTCACTGTTTTGAATACCCTCTTGCAAACGCGTAGCGTATTCTTCAACTTCTTGTCTTTTGTTTTTAAAAGTATGTTCTAAACTTTTCAGAATTTGAATCCAATTGTCTTTTTGAAAGTACGTCCCACCGTAAATTGGTCTTCCATCGGGTAAAGTAAAACAATTCAAAGGCCATCCGCCTTTTTGAGTCATCAATTGCACTGCCGTCATATACACTTGATCTACATCAGGTCGCTCCTCACGATCAACCTTGATACACACAAAATATCGATTCATCCAAGTGGCAACTTCTTCGTTTTCAAACGATTCATGTTCCATCACATGGCACCAATGACAAGCAGAATATCCGATGCTTATCAAAACCATTTTGTTTTCTCGCTTAGCCGTTTCAAAAGCTTCATCCGACCAAGCAACCCAGTTTACGGGATTATGCGCATGTTGCAACAAATAAGGGCTCGTTTCTTTGATTAAATCATTGGTGAATGAATGCATGGTGTTTCTATAATTAAAATAACAAAAATAAGCTTTTGTTTTAACATTTATCCTCATTTATTCGTATGTTTGAACTAAATATTTATTTATGAAAATTCTTTCCATTTTACCTTTATGTTTTTTCCTACTTGCTTGTCAAGGAAAAAAATCAACGTCAAAAGATAATATTCCCAATGATGAAGCAATAGAATACTCTTGGATTGAAAATGCAGCAAGTGCCAAATCTTGGTTGGTAGACGCTATTGAAACAACTTTTAAGGAAAAAGAAGGCGATAATCCAGAAATTTTCACCAAAAATTATTATGCCTATAAATCTGACGCAATCGGCGTGGGATATGATGGCGGAATGGATGAAAATGTTTTTACTGCCAAATGGAAGAAAGATTTTGATTGCAAATTCAGTGGAATGGGAACAGGTTTTTTGATTTCAGGTCAAGATTGGAGCACCATTAAAGTTACGAAATGTAATTTAATTTCAAGCGAAAAAGATGAAGACTTTATTTTTGATGTTATCATTCACGACGATGAAGCCAATTTTGATTACAAACGTAAAATTGATGTACGAAGTGAAAAGGAACAATTTTTGATACAAGATGTGTTAGAGTTTAATTGATTGTTTTTATGTGCCGATTTATATTTATATCCTTACTTTTATTCTGCGGTAAAAATCTATTCGCTCAAACAGAAAAATCCTATCCCACAAAAGACGCTCGTTATAAATTTTACGAGGACTTTTCTAAAAAATACAATTCACCTGCTATTTTAGAAATTTGGAAAGCTGACAAAACAAAATCTTTTGACGAATATGTTGATGGGAAATCCCAAGCTGATTTATTGGAATCTTATGCTACTGTTATACACGAACTACTGCATGCGTACAATGAAACTGAAAACAATGGGCACACCTATTTTATAGATGCTGGCACGAGAATTCACGTTCCCTTTACAGAAGTTTTTAATTCTAAAGAATTGAACAAGTATGTGCGTAAAGGTTTGCAAGACAGTGTTTTTCGTTATGGATTATACATTGGTGGCAAAAGCGAATTGCCTGGTTTAGGAAAAGTGAAGGGAGTAAACGACTCCAAACAAAATGAGGCAATGTCAGTTCAATTAGGTGTTTATGGAATTCTGGAAGAGTTCTCTGCCTACTATTTTGGTGCAGAAGCAGCTTATGAAAATTACGATTTTTACCTCACAACATACGGAAAAGACAAAGAAGAAATCTGGGAAACATACAGCCAAGAACTTGAAGGTGAATTAGTTGCTTTTTATGAATTTCAGTTATTCATGGCATGGTATCTGAATTATGCCAAAGAAAAACATCCCAAAATGTATACTGAAATCCACAACAATAAAGCTTTTAAAGTGGTTTATAGCTTAATTTTTGACAAATACCAAGATTTGGTTAATAAAACAGCAGAACGTAAGAATGAAATTGCATCTTGGTCAAAAACAAAAGAGAACACTAGCACTTCTGATCTTGATTTCAGTGGTTCGGAAGAAGATTTCTTGCGCTTTTTAGTTCTTGCAGGATTAAAACCCGAAGAGATTTACAAAGAAAAAACGGAAACTGTAAATGGCAAAAAAGTCACTAATAAAGAATTTATTTTGGAGGAGGAAGATTTAGCCATGCTTAAAACTGAATATCAAAACTTCGTAAAACAATATCAACAAGCAACGAAAAATGAAGTTAAGGGGGATATGTTGCTTTTTTATTCCCAGTTCGACAAACAATTTGAGTTTTTAAAAAAACAATTTACACCAAAAGTCACTGAAGAACTTCAAAAATTGTATTTGCAAGGTGTTACGAGTAAAAATTATCAGAGTTATTTGTAGGGCAAAAGAAATTTAATTTTTAAGTGGAAACCAAATAAATTACAAAATTTTAAAAAGAGTCCGTCAGTAGAAGGACTAATCTGTGAAATTTAAAACCGAATTCATCCAGATTAAATTAATCCGTGCATCTGTGGCTTTTTTCAAATGCGTTTATCATTTAGTTTTTTGAAGTAAAATATGCTTTCAGCAATTCTTTGTACCTTTGCACAAACTAAGCGAAGCCTTTTCATTCGTTTCGCAAATAATTTTTAAAGTATGTTAATCAAAACAGCGACCTTTTTAGTCAGCAATACAGAGCATAAAATGTGCCCGACAGATGGAAAACCTGAGTTCGCCTTTATCGGAAGATCAAATGTGGGAAAATCATCTTTGATTAACATGTTGACGAATCATAAAAAATTAGCTAAAACTTCCCAAACTCCTGGAAAGACGCAATTAATCAATCATTTTGAAATCAATGAAAGTTGGTATTTGGTGGATTTACCAGGTTATGGATATGCGAAAGTTTCTAAATCAGCTCGTTCAACTTTTGAGAAATTTATTTCTGAATATCTACTAGAGCGAACTAGTCTTGTGAATACCTTTGTTTTACTAGATTCACGTTTAGAACCTCAAAAAATTGACATCGAATTCATGAACTGGTGTGGAGAAAAAGGAATTCCTTTTGCAATGGTTTTTACGAAAATCGACAAACTTTCTTCCTCTGTATTAATTAAGAATTTAACAGCATATAAAAAAGAAATGCTGAAATACTGGGACGAATTGCCTCCAATTTTTACAACTTCAAGTGAATCTAAATTCGGGCAAGAAAAATTGCTTAACTATATCGAACAACTTTTAAAATAAACAACATTTAATACCTTAAACATGGAATTTATTGAACCAAATTTAGAAACAGTTTTACCAATTTTGGATAAATTAACCCTTGATTCAAAACCGCTTTGGGGAAGTATGTCAGCACAACGCATGGTGGAACATTTAACTGATTCAGTTAGAATTGCGACAGGAGAAAACCCTCAAGCATTGCTTATTGAAGAGGAAAAATTACCTCGTATGTTGGCTTTTTTAGATTCAGATAAACCAATGGCCCAAGGAATTGAGGTTCCATTTGCATCACCAGCAATGGAATTGAGAAATGAAGAATTGGAATTAGCTGTGGATGAATTGGTTGATACCTTGCTAGAATTTGATGAATTGTATGAAACAAATCCAGGTTTGACGCATGTTCATCCATTTTACGGTCCGTTAAATTACGAGCAATGGACACGCTTGAATGCCAAACATTTAACGCATCATTTTAATCAATTTGGTTTGATTTAAATATTTGAACCATATAAGTCATTGTAGCGATTTTTGAAATTATAAATAAAATTTAAGTTCAATTAAGATTTTCTTTTTTGCACTTAAACACCAGAACGTATTAAATTTCCTTATATGCCTTAAATGGTTCAAAACTTTAAAAAATTACTACTTTTGTAGAATCTAATGAAAGTACATTACGGTTTTGACTCTGTTTCTTCTATCAAAAATCCAATTTTAACAATTGGAACATTTGACGGTGTTCATCTTGGACATCAAAAAATAATCAATAAATTGAATGAAGAAGCAAAAGCAAATGATGGAGAATCTGTTTTGTTTACTTTTCATCCGCACCCAAGAATTGTCCTAAACCCAACGAATTCTGATTTAAAAATTCTGCAAACGCAAGACGAAAAAATTAGAAAACTGGAACGAATGGGCTTAGATCATCTGATAATCTTTCCATTCACAAAAGAATTTGCAGATACCAAAGCAGAAGATTTCATCCGTGAATTTTTAGTTGAAAAACTGCATGTTCACACCATTGTTGTTGGCTACGACCATCAATTCGGAAAAAACAGAGAAGGATCTTTAGAACATTTAATCAAGTTATCCAAGGTGTTTCCTTTTCAAGTGATTGAAATTCCAGCTCATGAAATTGATGAAGTGAATGTCAGTTCAACTAAAATTAGAAAAGCCTTAATCGATGGAGATATTCAAACAGCAAATACGTATTTGAACGAGGCCTACGAATTTTCTGGTATTGTTGTAAAAGGAAAACAATTAGGCAGAACAATTGGATTTCCAACAGCTAACGTACAAATATCAGAAGAAAATAAATTGGTTCCATCCAATGGCGTTTATGCTGTTCGCATTGAATTACATGGTGGCGCAATCCAATACGGAATGATGAATATTGGTGTAAAACCAACAGTTTCAGACAAAAATGTGGTTTCCTTGGAAGTCTGTATTTTTGATTTTAATCAAGATTTGTACAATCAACAAATTTCGGTATATTTATTGTCACGTATTCGTGATGAAAAGCGTTTTGCATCTCTTGACGAATTAAAAGCACAAATCAACAACGATGAACAAACTATTCGTACTTTCTTGGCTGATACTTTGGTATAATTTATCTTTCACACAAGTAAATTATCCAATTTATTCTTGGGAAATAGCTCAAAAATGTTCACCTGACACGATTTTTGCCATTTCATTTAAAAAAGATAAATTAGATTCACTTCCGATGGATTTAAAACGATTCTCAAAGCTAAAACTCTTAGATCTTAGCAACAACAAATTAAAATCTTTGCCCTTATTTCTGAAAGAGTTCACACACTTAGAATCTTTAGATTTAAGTAAAAATAAATTCAATAGCTTACCACAGGTAATTTGCGAACTTAGCTCACTAAAAACGTTTCGATTAGGACGAAATGACATTTCAGAAATTCCAGCTTGTATCTCAAAGCTTCAAAATTTGCATACTTTAGATATTTGGGATAATCCCATTGCAAAATATCCTGAAAGTTTAGCCGAATTGAAAAACTTAAAGATTTTTCACGCGGAAGGAATCATGTATGGACCAACATTTCAGAAAACTTGGATTGAGAAAATGCCACAAACTAAATTTTATTTCGAAGATCCGTGTGATTGTAAGGAATGATTAAAACACATAGATTCTGTGTTAATATCCAAATAAAATATTATTTTTTTTATTTTTGTTTTTCAAAACAGCCAAGAGCTAGTTTCTAAGAGGGAGTAACCATTGTTTGTTGCTCTCTCTTCTTTTTTTCATAATCTTTT
>JBKCGI010000132.1:0-2968 GCA_046303515.1 Flavobacteriia bacterium
GTATTATATTTATACTTTTAGTTATATTTGAGGATTAGAAAATTACTTTTCAAAAAATAAATTCCAATGAAAAAACAAGAAGAATTACGCATAGGAAAAAAAATAAAACAGTTGCGCGAGCTTAAAAATTATTCGCAGGAATACATGGCTACTCAATTAAAAATGAGTGTGCCGGGTTTTGGCAGAATTGAGCGTAATGAAGTTGATGTAAGCATGGAAAGAGCCAACCAGATTGCTACTGTTTTAGGAATTAGTTTAACAGAGTTGATTAGCTTTGATGATAGATATGTCTTTAACAACTTTGCTCAAACTCAAAACGATTTTATTTTTAATAGTCAAATACACCAAGAGGATAAAAAAGCATTGAATGAATTAGTAGATTATTTAAAGAAACAATTGGAAGCCAAAGACGCATTAATTAAAGAGTTGGTGCTGGGGAAAAAAGTAAAATAAATGTTTGATTTATTGGTTGTTTCTTGTTTCGGGCCTCTTGTTTGTGGTTTGATTGTTTCTTGTTTGATGAAAGTGGAAAAGTTAAGAGGTTTTATTTGTTTGATTGTTTCTTGTTTGAAAGTTTTTTCCTCTGTCACTTCGAGCGAAGTCCTTTAGATTTGCAAAGTATTTCTTAATAAAAGATAATGTATGTATTAATATTTTCTTTTTTGGTTCTTTTTTCTTTTGTTAGTATCTGTTAATATGTTAATAAATCAACATCAGTAGTGGCGAATTAAGAGCGGAGAAAGGTTATTAGACCTAAGTTTCGATTCAATCCACTACTGACTGTTTTGAATACGTATCAAATAGAAATTTAGGATAAGGACCTATTAGAAAGGACTTGATTAACATTCAAAACGCGTTGATTGATTAATTAAAAATAAATCACATGCAAATTAAAAAATTTATTGGAATTGATGTGTCTAAAAAAACATTAGACATCACCATTGTAGATTCGCAAGGAAAGCAGATCTACTACGAGCGCATTGCTAATGACAGTAAGAGCATAAAAATTTGTTTTATGTCTTTTATGAAGAACCTTAATTTAAATTATAATGAAAGTGTATTTTGTATGGAATACACCGGCATTTATAATCTTCCCTTAGTGAAATGGCTGAAGAAACAATCTGCACTTATCTGGATGGAATCTGGAACTCAAATCAGTAAAAGCCAAGGTTTAGTTAGAGGAAAGAATGATAAAGTGGATAGTTTAAGAATAGCACTTTACGCTTTTAGTAACAGACACAATATTAAATTATGGAAAGCACCGAGAGAAATAATAGAGAAATTATCTGTTTTACTTTCTTTACGAAATCGCTTCATAAAAGCAAAAAAACAACTGTCAGTTACAATCGAAGAACAAAAATTGTATTTAGATAAAAACACTATTAAAACCCTTAAAAAACTCAATGCAGATCCTGTAAATGAGTTAATGAAATCGATACAGAAAGTAGAAAAAGAAATTATGGAGCTTATAAAAACAGATGAACGAATATTGAAAATATACAAAATAGCAACAAGTGTTGATGGCATAGGAATGATTACGGAAGTAAATTTAATAACAACAACAAATGAGTTTTTAAGCATAACAGAAGCAAAAAAATACGCCTGTTATAGCGGTGTTGCTCCATTCGAGCACTCATCAGGTAGTAGTGTTAGAGGTAAAACAAAAGTTTCGCACATGGCTAATAAAAAAACAAAAACATTGTTACATTTAGCAGCGTTATCAGCGATACAAGTTAAGGGTGAAATAAAAGAATATTACAAGAGAAAAGTTGAGCAAGGAAAAAATAAAATGAGTGTTTTAAATGCTGTAAGAAACAAAATTATTCAACGAGTTTTTGCTTGTGTTAAACAAGATAGATTTTTTGAAAAAAATTATCAATTTAATTTGGTAAAACCATAGAAATCGAAGCCACATTCACAATATGAGGTTTCGACTACGCTCAACTGCCTCGTATTTTGTCTTCCTGAACGAAGTGAAGGATCTAAAAAGGATGCCTCCTTCGTCGGCATGACAATAAAATCTCAAAATCGTAAATAAAACGCGGTGCTTCGAGACCCTTAGCATCCGCTTTATTTCCGTACCCTGAGGGTCTCGAAGGGTACACTTTAGAGGGGTCGCTCAACCGCCGCTTATTTTGTCTTCCTGAACGAAGTGAAGGATCAAAAAAACAGATGCCTCCTTCGTCGGCATGTCAATAAAATCTCAAAATCGTAAATCCTAAAATCGTTAATACTAACAACTGAGAACTAACGACTTCGGACTAACATCCTACCTCTCCACAACAATTGATTTCACCATCAGTCCTTCTTCAGTAAGTACTTTTACCAAATAAACTCCCGATTGGAAATTGGAAATATCGATATTGCTTCTGTTCTGGTTGTGTTTGCTTTGGTAAAGCAATTGTCCCAGCATACTTTCTATTGTGATTGTGGGTTGAAGGTTGGAAGGTTGAAGGTTGGAAAGTTCTATGGTAATAGTGTTTGTTGCAGGGTTGGGGTAAACTTTCAGATCATTATTCTTTAAGGGTTGATTTTTAATTGCAACCGCACTCTGGCGATTATTGCGAATATTGGATTTTGATTTTACAACTGTAGTTAACACACTATTTGGATAACCGGCTTGCCTTAATGTGCTTTCGCAGGAGTAATTTAAACTTACTTCTATCATGTATCTTGCATCAATACTTGGGGCAAACCAATCGGTATAGGAAGTTACATTGTTTGCCAATGAATCAATGATTACCCAACCTGTTGATGGGTCATCCCTCCAGATATAGAACTTATCGTAATTGCTACCATCGTAAAAATCCCAGCTTAAATCATTTCCACCATTTGCATTTGCATTTTGCACCAAGTGAATGGTTTTATGTGGCGTGCCAAATGGTGTTTCTTCATCACAGGAATCTACGGCCGTAATTTTATACCTCCACGAGCGCGCATCTTCATTTGCATATGGATCGTAATATTC
>JBKCGI010000133.1:0-17892 GCA_046303515.1 Flavobacteriia bacterium
CGGTAAGCAGTCATGTGTTTGTCTGTAGGGCGAGATGCACTAACAGTTCCAGCTACAATCGCTTCTTGTCCAATATATAAATGGCAAAAACCACCAAATTTTTGTTGGATATACAATTGACCAGTTTTTTCTTCAAACTTACGCATCAATAGCATGTCTTTATACCATTTTACGTAGGTTTCTTTTGAAAACTTGTAAGTGGAAGCTGATTCGCTTTTCTTCGTTGTTTTACTTGGTTTTGATATTGTTTTTGTCGCCATAATATTCGTTAGAAAAGAAATGCAAATATAGAAAAGTAATGAGAATAATTCAACTCTTTACTTGAAAAAAAAATTATTTTTTAGATAAATCTCTTTTTAACAAGTGATTACTTAGTGTAAAAGGGACACTAAATTCAAATGAACCGAAAGCATACGGTGCAATTTCATAGGTGTTGAAAGTGAAATTAAAACCTTCATTTGTGATGAAAAAATTGTCATTACACTTAAAAATGTTTTCTTCAAACCAAAATCCTAAATCACTCAAATTTTCATTTTCTGAAATTTCTGCTTGTTTTCTGAAGCATTTTTCAGCAATGATATTAAATTCAATTGTATCAGTTATGAAATCACTTAATTTCAATTTGCTACCTGTTGTTTTGTCAAAATTAAAATTTCCAGAAAAAAAGTTACCATGTGCTCCACCAGTAAATGTATATACTCCTAGATACAAGGTAGCAAAATTGGCATAAGTATCATCAATTGAAGTACGAGATTCCAAGGCCCAAAGTCCACCGAAATATTCATTGTCAGTGTGATCCTGGTAGGCATAAGTATAAAATGTATCTAGTCCAGCTTTGAATTTGGACTCATCACAGGAGATTGTTAAGTTTTCAGGGATTTCAAAATAACAATTTCCCAACACAAATTCAGCTACATTTTTATTGATCGAATCTTGCCAAATTGCTGCTGGTTTGATGTAATATTGATAATCTAATTGTAAAACTGAAGTATCTATTCCATTACTTGAAATTAATAATTTACTTAAGGTAGAATCATGTATTATTTTTGCAGGAATCTTATTTTCAATTACAGTAATTTCTTTCTTTTTATTTTTTGAAATAAAACAGGAACTTAGAATAGTTACTAGAAGAATTAAAATTGAATATTTCATTACATTCCAAATGGGAAAATTAATAAATCACTGATTTTTTCAAAAATGAATGTTTTCCCAGATTCTGAGATTAAAAAAATACGAATTGGACTTTTTTGTTTCATTTCAGTTTCAGCAATTACTTGTCTGCAAGATCCGCAAGGAGAAAGGCAATCATCAGGTCCAATTAAGTCTCCTTTGGCAACAATAATTAAATTTTTCACTGCTTCATTTGGGAAATTAGCTCCTGCAAAAAATAAAGCAACTCTTTCAGCGCATAAACCTGAAGGGTAGGCGATGTTTTCCTGATTGTTTCCAAGTACGATTTCTCCAGAATTCAATTCGACTGCTGCACCCACATGAAATTTTGAATATGGAGCGTAAGCTTTTTCAGCACTTTCATAGGCTTTTGAAACTAAATTTTGAATATGTGCATCTAATTCGGTGTAATGCTTTAGTTCTGTATATGAAATAGTTAATGTTTTATTCATCTTAAAAAAATGGGGAGCAAAGATACAACAAATTTGGAATTGCGAGGTGGATTTAACTTTATTTTTAAAAATGTTGAATTAAATATCTACTTTTGGACAAGTAGAATACTCTTTTTATGTCAAAATTTAAACTTCTTCTTTTCATTTTTCTGACTTTTCATTTTAAAACGGCCATATTTTTTGGACAAGTTTCTGAGGGAAATGTTGAACAAATGAAAGTGATAAAAATTTTAACAGTTACTGAAAATTCAGGTACACATTTTAGAGAACTTCCGAACGAAAATTCACCTATTTTAGGTGTGATTGAATACAACGAAAAAGTAAATGTAATTGAAGAACATGAAGATTGGTTTGGGATTTCAGTTCTTTTGCAACGAAGTGTGATGGAAAATGGCGCCTTTGATATGAAAACCAAATGGGAGAAGGTATATGTTACGAAAAACTCTTTTGCTTCGCAACTCAATTTAAAATTAAAAAAAGAGGACTTAAATAAAATCAGTAGGTTTTCTTATAAGGAAAAAGATTCCTATTTTTCAGAAATTCAAGCTATTGATTCACTTTTAAAAATTAGTTTTGTCGAAAAAGTCGAATTTGATACCCTTAAAAAAAATAGTTTAAATTATTTTGTTGCTGATACCAATCGTTTTGAAAAATATCAGGGAGAATTGGTTATCGTTTGTAAAAAGAAAAAGATTTTGTTCCGAGACAATCCTGTTTTGAATGAAAGTAGTCAAATGTATCATTATTTGGGGCAAATTCCGGATTTGAATGTATATGTGGTTGGTTGTTGGTACTGGGAAGATTTTGAATACAAATTAATTGACAAAAAGACTGGAATTGAAGTTGCTTCTTTGAATGAGTTTCCAATTCTGTCCCAAGACAAGCAAAAACTAATTTCGATTTACGGCAATATTTACAATTTGACTGGAGATTTAAGTGTTTATCAATATGCTAATAAACAATTGCATTCAAAATTTTCCTTGAGTTTTTCTGAATGGATGCCAAGTTATGAGCTGGGAGATATTTTTTGGGGAAAAGACAATTGTTTGTATTTAGCTGTAATCAACAAAAATAATTATTGGAAAGAAGATGGGAATCTCAATTTAGATTTCCAATTTATCAAAATTAAGTTTGATTAAAATTCTCTTAATGAATAAATTAATTATCGTCCTAAGTTTGCTTTTTGCACCGTTTTTATTTGGTCAAAACCCTTATTCTGACAGCATTCAAAAAGCGCGTCACCTGCATCAAATGGAATTTGTAGCCGAAGTCTTGGACTCGAGTGAAGCAGCTCATTTTAAGGGTATTTGTTATTTTGAAATCGACACTAATTTTATTGTGAATGCAACTTTTAAGCGTGAAAAAGGGAAAAAGTTCCAAATGCCCATGTCGAAAGAACGGATTGTGTATTATCGCAAATACGGTACCTTAACTTTCGTGAAAAACGATACGACTTGCGTTTTAACGGTTTATGAAAATCTCAGTCTCAAAGGAATTAAAGAATATAAAAATTATCTTTTTCTGCCTTTCAAGGACAAAACTTCCGGAAATACAACTTATGGAGGCGGACGATATTTGGATGTTTACAAATCAAAGGAATCCAATTGGAAATTAGATTTCAACGCAAGTTATCATCCGTATTGTGCTTATTCAACACGGTATTCTTGTCCCTTGGTTCCGAGTGAGAATAAGATTTCAGTTGAGATTAAGGCAGGGGAGTGTTATGAGGGTGATCATTGAAACTAGATTTTTTTCCTTAATATTTTCTTTGTAATTTTGCACCCTCTATGATTCAATACAAAAAAGTTGCGTTTTATACCTTGGGTTGCAAGCTGAATTTCTCAGAAACATCCACCATTTCTCGTTTGTTTGAGGATGCTGGTTTTGCCAAGGTTGATTTTGAAGAAACACCTGATGTTTATGTGATTAATACGTGTTCTGTGACTGAAAATGCAGACAAGAAATGTAAACAATTGGTAAAAAAAGCTTTGAAAATCAATCCAAATGCTTTTGTAACGATTGTAGGCTGTTTTGCTCAATTGAAGCCAACTGAAATTGCTGAAATTCCTGGAGTTGATTTGGTTTTAGGTGCAAACGAAAAATTTGATATTCTTTCTTATTTAGATAAAACAGATAAATTAGACGAGACCCAGGTTTCTTTCCAAAACATCAAGGAAACGAAAGAATTTGTGCCTTCTTTTTCTTACGGAGATAGAACGCGTTCGTTTTTGAAAGTACAAGATGGTTGTGATTATTTCTGTACTTTTTGTACAATTCCTTTGGCAAGAGGTAAAAGTAGAAATGCGTCAGTTGCAGAAACTATTTTAGAAGCAAAAAAAATAGCTGAAACAGAAATCAAAGAAGTTGTTTTAACGGGAGTGAATATTGGTGATTTCGGTCAAGGAGAAAGCGAAAATTTCTTTGATTTAGTAAAAGAACTCGATAAAGTAGAAGGAATAGATCGTTTTAGAATCTCCTCGATTGAACCGAATTTGTTGTCGAATGAAATCATAGATTTTTGTTTATCTGATTCCAAACGTTTTGTTCCGCATTTTCACATTCCATTGCAAGTTGGAAATGACCGCATTTTAAAAGCGATGCGCCGTAAATACGAGAGATCTCTATATGCTGAACGTGTAAATCAGATTAAATCCTTGCGCAAAGATTGTTGTATTGGAGTGGATGTAATTGTAGGTTTTCCTGGCGAAACGGACGAGGAATTCATGGATTCGTATAATTTCATCAAAGACTTAGATATTTCTTATTTGCACGTTTTTACTTATTCTGAGCGAGCAAATACCGGAGCACCAAAATTAGGAGAAAAAGTTCCGATGGAAAAACGCCGTGAACGCAGTAAAATGCTTCATATTTTGTCTGACAAAAAGAAACGTGCTTTTTACGAAGAAAACCTTGGGTCAACGCGAGTTGCTTTGTTCGAAGCCGAAGAAGACAATGGAATGATGTATGGTTTTACTGAGAATTACGTGAAAGTAAAAGTTCCTTACAATCCAGAATTAGTAAACTCTTTCCAAACGGTTAAATTACTAGAAATTGACCGAGACGGAATTGTTAAGGTGGATTTATTGTAGATTCTGCTAGAAATATCCTATAAAAAGAGATAACACATTGCGGTTATCACTACCAAACTGATAATATTAATCACAAATCCAGCAGTTGCCATTTGCTTGAATTTGATGTGTCCAGCTGAAAAAACAATTGCATTTGGTGGAGTTCCAATAGGTAGCATAAAGGCTAAACTTGCACCTAAAGTTACACCAAAACATATTTGAATAACTGAAAACGAATTTTCCAAGGCAAAAGCGGCAATTATTGGTACTAAAACAGTTACCAATGCCAAATTCGATAAAACTTCCGAAGCGAAAATAGCGATTGCTACAATTATCAACAATAAAACGAGGTAATTCATATCATTCATGCCTGAAATTGAGTTCGAAAGTGCCTTTATTACACCGCCTTTGTCCAGCGCATCAGCTAATGCTAAACCTCCACCAAACAAAAACAAAATTCCCCAGGGAAGCTTTTGTGTATCGGACCATTCTAACAAATTTTTGGTGTGATCGGCAGGAATCAAAAAGAGCAAAACCGTTCCTAAAATGGCAACACTTTCATCGCTATACGTATATCCCGAAAGCGCAATCAAATCTTTAAACGACCATAAAATCACAACTAGTAAAAAAACAGCCAAAACCTTCAGTTGATTTTTTGTCCAAGGAGTTTTCTCCAGTGACATCGTCTCCACGCGTTCATTACTGCTTTTTCCCATTGAAAATCGGAAATAGAAATAAGTTAAGGTCAACATAATAACGCAAGTTGGAAAACCAATGACAAACCAACTAATAAAATCTACTTCGATGTTGAATTGTTTCGATAAAATCGATGCCATTTGTAAATTTGGAGGAGAACCAATTAAAGTTCCAACGCCACCAATACTGGCACCATAAGCAATGGATAAAAGCAGGTGACGCGAAAATTTGGAGTTTTGTTCTTCCACTTTAAGTGAATTTATTACGGCAATTCCCATAGGCAGTAGCATTAAAGCTGTTGCCGTGTTGGATATCCACATGCTTAAAAGCCCTGTACTCAATAGAAAACCCAAAACAATATTCGATTTTTTATTCCCAACAAAGCGTAAAATCCCCTTGGCAATTTGGATGTGTATGTCAAACTTTTCGAGTGCTAAGGCTAACATAAATCCGCCCAAAAAGACAAAAATCATGCTGTTTCCATAGGATTTTGCTAGAATGGAGGTGTCGACTTTTCCATCCACATCAATTAATCCCATTGGGCCAACCAAAATAATTGGAAATAAAGCGGTTAAATAAATTGGAATGACTTCAAAAATCCAAAAGTAAATCATCAAAACACCTAAAGCAACTGCATTTAGAAAAAGCTTATTATGAATTTGAGGATTCGAATAATTGACTAAAATGATTATTCCAAAAATCAGGAAACCTAAAAAGATTATGATGGATTTTGAATGGCGTTGAAGCATAAAAATTTTTCTATAAAACTAAAAAAACGGATTGAATTACAACCCGTTTTTCTATAAAATTTAAATTTATTTCTAAATTCTTATTGAATTGCGTTCACTTTATGAATGAAATCAACTGCAGCTTCTTCAACCTCATTTTTCAATGCAGGAAAATCTTTTTTAGATTTTGCAGCGTGAATTTTAGCAGTCATTGCATTTCTGAAGTCAATAACTTCGTCAATCAATTTGTTGCTTTCTTCAGTTTTTTTTCCATTGTATAATTGGATGCTGAAACATTCTTCAACAACATCAAAAACCATATAATTGATTTCTTTTTTGAAAGTTCTTTTACTTGCCATTTTTAATTTTTTTTACAAAAGTACGAAATTTAAGCGATTAAAACGAATATTTGTAGGCAAAACCCAAAACGTACAATCCCGAGGGGTCTTTTTGTTGTACATCTTGATCCAACATATAATAGATTTTTGCGCTATTTTTTTTGTTAAATTCATAATTGAAACCAACTCGAAAACGTAAGTTGTCAATATATTTATATTGATTCAAGAAAATTTCTGCAGAACAATAAGGTGTAATTCTTTTTTCTAAATCATAGCTTAAGGTAGCTCGTGTACGGAAATAAAACTCTGGAATCAATCCCGTTTGGCTCCTGCCAATATTTTGAAATTGCATTTGAAAACGTTCCTGCAATTCGATTTTTAGTTTTTGAAGTTTTATTTTGTATATAAAATCTAGCTGAAAACGTTGTCTGTAGTTTATTTTTTCATCAAAGGTAAATTTCTGCGCGTTGCGATAAGCAAAAGATGCGCTTAGTTTTTTTAGAATGACATAATCGACAGCCAATTGACTGTAATGCGTGTTTAACTGTGTCGCATTTTCATTGAGGCGCACACATTCTGTAAAATCTAATGACAATCTAGGTGTAAACTTTTTTACTATGGTTACTTGAGACCAAATTCCAAAATCTTTTGTTTGCGCAAATGAAAAGCCATTTAACACTACACATAAAGATATGAAAAATAGTTTTTTAGTCATTGTAATGTACTGTAATTAAGGCAGTATCTCTCAAGAAGTCAATTCTATCAATTGTTATTCTTGATATTTTCAAACCTGTACGCGCTTCTAAATCTAATTTCAATTCGTCTCTTTTTTCTGGTTTAATCAATTCAATATTTTCGTATTGGATGATTTTGGAATACTCTTTTTTAAGAAACAAACTACTTTCAAGGAAGTAAGTAACGGTGATAATAATTAAGTTTAAGATGCAGATTTCCCACCATTTCCCAACGCCAACTGCTGTTAAAAGTCCCATTGCGATTACCAAAAACAAATAGGTCATATCTTTCATGGATAAACCTTCCGTTCGGTAGCGTAACATGGAGAACACGGCAAAAAGTCCAAAGGCAGCACCCATACTCATTTCAACTTTATTCAACAACAATGTGATTAAGAAAATCAACAAGTTAAAAATGATAAAAGTGAAGAAAAACTCTCTGTTTTTATAAGCTGGATAATAGATAAATCGAATTAAAACGATACAAGAAACCAAGTCGATTCCAAGACGAATTAAGAATTCTAAGGCATTTTTGTCTGAAAAAAGTGTTGATACAGATGATACTGCATCGGAAGTTAAAAGAAAATTAAGCATTGTCGATATTTAGTTTTGAGATTTTATTTAAGTTAATTTGGAATGGTTTGAAGTTATTTGACCTCAAATGTGGGAATAATTTCATGATTCCGATACAATATTTACTAATTGAACCCTCTCGCACATGATTTTTATGCATCAATTGCACAAATGGAGAATCAGAGGATTTATTTTGTTTCACTTCTGCGACGATAAACTCATGCATGTTTTGACTATCGTTGTCATGAATGAAAGTTAAGTTTAAATCAATTGTTACGCGTTCAGAAATGATTTTGTTTACTAGTGTAATTCGCGAATAATTGACCCAAATTTTTTCTTCTAAATCGTTTACAGTGTAATGTGTGTGTTTGTTTAAAAAGTCAGTTAGTTGTTGTGTTGATTCTAAATCAAAAGTTTCACGAACAATTCTGTTTTTTTTGGTTCTTCCCTTGTTGTTTTTGAATTTAACTTCGAAAAAAAGCAAATTTGATTCCACATATTTCCTTACTCTGAATTTGAAGCGATTGAATTTTCCACGTTGGTGATAATGGTACAAGTCAAAATTTGGAGTATCGTAATATAAAGATTCGTATTTAGAAATCCGTAAATCATTTACTTCAAGAACATCATAAGAATCTTTCAATTCATTTAGAAAACCATTTAATTGGGAACTGTGAAAAATGTACTTTGAATCTATCCGATCCATCAAAGCAACACGTTCCATTTCGGATAAATCGATTGGCTTAAAATTATTTAATATTTCTAAAGTATTGTTATTCAAAAGTGTAAGTGTATGTTTTTGTTTCGATTATTTTATTGTTTTTATCGAAAGTTGTTTTTTTTGTTTTTAAACCTTTGTTGTCATATTCATAGGACGACCTTTCAAGTACTTTTCCTTCTTTATCTTTCTTAATTTCTTCTGTTTTTTCTTCAAATCCGTTGTATTTTGTTTCAATTTCGAATAGAAATTCATTTTTCGCATTGAAATATTCACTTTTAACTAGCAAATCTAAGTTATAACTGTGTTTTATTATTTCAACAATCTCTCCCTTTTCAGAATAGTTTATTTCTTCAATAAGTAAGTCTTTGTTTGAATATTTAAATTCATTCTTTTCTTTTAGAGTTCCTTTTTTTGAATATTTTTCAATGAAAATTAGATTTCCTCGTTCGTCAAATTTTTTAATTTCAGATAATTTCGTCTTTCCAAGTGAATCAACATGGGTTTCAGTACTTGATGTTAAATTGTACTTTTTGACCTGCTTGTCCTTTTGTGCGAAGATTGTAGCACAGAAAAAAATAGTAAAGACTGTAAATAAAAATTTAAACATCTAAAAATAATTAATTGTAAATGACCATTGTATCTAGTTCAACAACTTGTTTTTTTTCAGTTATTTCAATGTCTTGAATAACAGCCATCATTTCTGTTGGACTTACATTGTCCTTGTCATTTGGATCTTTAGAATAAACATAAACTTTATATTTTCCAGGTCTTAAATAATTAAATTCAAATTTGCCTTCGTAATTTGTTCTAATGCGATCGCTGTAATTGATGTCGTCACCGTATTGTATGTAAACATATTCATCAAAAGCCTCACGCTCTAATTCTAGGCTGTTAAAATTTCCATTGTATTCTTTTAACCAAACAAAACCTTTTATGGAAGCTTTTCCACCTTCTCCAGCATCTTTTTGACAGGATAAAAGGGAAAAAAACACGATAATTAGTGGTAAAAGTAAATTTCTCATCTTAGCTTAATTAGTTTTGTTTTAGAGTTACAAGTTTACACGTTTTTTTTCAATATTACTAAATTGTTAGCAAAATATTAGCTCAATATAAAATTCCTATCACCGTTTTATAAACTTATACAACTGCGATTGGTCTGTAGTTATTAACTCCAAAAAGTAAATTCCGTTGCCTAAGTTACTAATTTCTATATTTAATAAATTCGTAAAATTTGTTGATTCAAAATTTACTTCTTTTACAATTTTCCCTTCACTGGTCTTGATCGTAATGTTTTTAACTTCATTTAATTTGGAAGATTTTATCCTTAAAAGATTTTCTACAGGATTTGGAAAAATCTCAAAATCATTGTTTGTAATTTTATTTAAAGATGCATGAGGGCAAAAAGTAGTATCACCAGGAATGTTGTTATCCAACCAAGTCATTCGTTGCAGTATCCAAGATTTCATGAAATCAATTTCTTCTTGGTAATTTTCTCCTACGAATGAGTTAGGCCAAACGTAAGTCCCCATTGTTGGCCAAATTTGATAATTCCAGTTTTGAGATTCATTTAAAGTTAAGGCCATGCTGTCAATCCACGCAAAAATGGAGTCGTTATGAAAAGAACTCTCTCTTAAGGTTTTCCAACGACAAGCTAAATCTTGCTTGTAAATTGTGTCTTCCATCATTCTTGGAAACCAAAAAGGATTGATCCAGTAATCTCCACCACAAACATAATTGAAATTATATTGCCAACCTTCAGGATTTTGACCTTCACAAAAATCTGCATTTCCATAAGTTAAATCGTAGTCCCAGATTGGAGCCATAGTCAATTTCCCACCTTTGGAATCTTTGTCTTTATATAGGAAAAAACTTTTGCGATAAGCATCAATACTCTTAGTTACTTCACTCACTATCAAAGCATCAAGACAAGAAGTGTAATCTACAAATGCACGGTAGCCAAGATTTGGATCCATAAAATCAGTACTAGCCAAGGCTGTTTCAAAGTCCGTAATGTAGTTTTTGATATAATCTTTTTGAACTTGAGGCATGAAATTTCCATCGGGATAGTTGTAATCCAATACAATTGAACTTCCAGCAGGAATTGGAGCAAAAGGTGATTCCCATCCAGGGTTAGAGTTTCCAGAATCTTTATCGAGTTTGATGATGTAACCGCCAGTTAAATTATCTCCACTGATTTCAGTTGAATCTAATTTGGCAATATCAATTCTGTCATTTCCGCGTTTCACTTTTTCCATAAAAATGTAAACACCTTTATATTCGTTGTTTATGAATAATTCCACTGGTCGAAAACGTGGTGCATATTTCCCTGTGCTTTGCAATAAATGCATAGAAAGCATGTTTCTTATAAGTGTTTTGTCCGTATATTGAGCACTTAAAACCCAATCACTTTCTGATGGAAATTCTAAAATTGCGGTATCTAAATCCAATCCATTTAGATCTCTTATTTCAATGTCGTAAGATTTTTTAGGCATTCCACTAGAACTTGCTCCACGAATTTCAACACCGCAATTCCCTGAGAAGTGAGCGTTTAGTTGATTTACGAAGTTACGATTTCCTTGACCATTATAAATTATTTTCAAATCGACATCTAATTTTGGCTCATTTGGAATTTCTTGACCGCTTGTTTGTAACATGACAATTGGTAAACTTGAATCATGTATCGTGAACAAGGAAGCAGGATTGGATCCAAAAGTAAGCGAAAAAGTGAAGATGTTTCCCGCATCTTGCGTCCAGCTATCATGTACACGGAGAATCCAAGTGCCGTTCGGATTTTGTAAATTGTTTAAGATACCCATTTGTCCAAAAGGTAAAAAAACTCCTGTAAAAGGAGTCGATCCTTGTCCAATATTTTGAGTCGCATCCATGGAAAAGCAAGTGTTGCTTAAAGAATCTGTTTCGCCACCAACTCCACTTGAAAGTAAAACAGAAGTTCCGTCCGGAGCAATGAGACTGATGCTTAAATCCGCAATATATGTGTGCGCTAAAGTCAAACAAATGGATTCAAGGCCAAAGTTGTTCGTATCAATCGAATTTGGAAGTCCGGAAATTAAAATCGGATATTCATTGATATGGTCATCTAGAATTGTATCGTTTGGACTTGCTGTGAAAGTTTGACTAAAGAAAAGAAGAGATTTTAAAAAGACAAGTCCACATAATACGGTTTTCATTTTGTAATTTAATTAAGATTAATACGTACGAATTTGAAGAAAGGTAATATATAATGTTTCTACATTAATTGTACGCTAAATTTAGTTTTAAAACAAGAAGGGATTTTCAAATTCCTTCTTGTAATTATTTAAAGAGTTATGTTTATGCACGAGGTATCAATTCTTAATCCATTTTTCGATTTTTTCATTCATTGGGGTTTTTATCGCTATAAAGTAGATTCCTGGAGGAATATTTTCTGTTGAAATGATTATTTCTGTCCCGATTGACGCACTTGTGTATCTCATTGACTGTATTACCTTACCTTCATTATTTAAAATTTCAATTGATTCGATAGGATTAAAACTACTGGTTAATATTTTAACATAATTTTCTCCAGGATTTGGAAATAGTTCTATATCAAATTTGACTATATTTGAAATTTTAGACACACCGCAATGAATTTCACTATTTTCAAAAAATCTGTTGGAGAAAAAAAAGTCGTTATCCCCATCATTTTCTATATCATTTATGTATATGGTGGAAATATTATTGACGTCGGTCTGAATTAATCCAAAAGGATTAGAAGTTGGTGATGAAAATAGAGGAGTAGAGGCTCCAATATTTTGATAAAAGTATATTGTTGAATCCTTTGAGTTGAAAAAATCTAAATCTTGATCATTATCTATATCAATAAATTGTCCAATAGACCCGTTTAATACCCCAATGTTTAAATTGAACGGATTTGTAACGGGACTGCCGAAACTTGGATTAGTGACACTTCCAGTATTTTCATTTAATATCATGGTATTGAGATTTCCAGTCACTATATCTAAATCCAAATCATTATCAATATCAATAATATCAATTCTTTTTTGATAAGTGTCGGAAACTGTAACTTGATTTAATCCAGTAATAGTTTGACTTTCAAAGGAAGGTACTTGAGGCGTTCCAATGTTTCTGCTAAATGTTAACCCTTGTGTAAAATCATTTTCATAGAAATAATCTAAGTCATCATCATCATCTATATCCACAAAAATAATTTGGGGTAGAATAATAAAATCTCCACCGAAAGATGAGTTACCACCTCTAAAATCTATTCCTTGATTTACGCCAAACTCAGGATTGTTATTTGAACCAGTATTCATTACAAATTTGTGAGAGGTTTGCCAATGCATATAGGTACCATATTGCCCAGTATGAATATGTAATGCAATATCTAAATCCCCATCGCTGTCTATGTCTTGCGTTGTTAATTGAACTTCTTCAGCTCGATAATATCCCTCAGTAAAATAAACTGGATCGGAAAAATTCGATTCACAATCAACAACATTGTTTAATCTGTAAAAAACTCTGTGATTTCCACCTTCATAAGTACAAATCCCGTAATAATCTGGTGTTGAGTAGTTTGCATACGACTTGAAGCCCCAGATATCTAAATCTCCATCACCATCAATATCTACATATTTATCCGCTAGTCCCTCAGCGCCAACACTAGGAGAAAATTGTTGCGCATTTAATTGTTGAACAAAAAACAATGAACAAACTAAAAGTACTTTTTTATACCTACGAAAACTGATGACATTTTTTAGTTCTTCAAGTGATTTTTTAATTGAGTTGATTAAATTAAAATTTCTTTGAAATGAAAGATTGTTCTCAGAAAATATGCGAATCTTGTTAAGTAAAATTCTTATTTTACGTGCGTAATTATTTTTCATAGCTTAAGATTTTGATAATCAAATATAGCAATATTTTTTATATTACGATCTAATTTTTCAATTTCAAAGTTGTTTTTAAGAATCTTAAGCTACAACTTCTTAGTATTAATATTGAAAACATAAAAAAAATAAGTATAAAAGTGCTCTATTTAATTTTTTATCAGTACTTTTGCACTCATTTTAAGAATAGCCCTTAATCTTGATTTAAAAGGGTTTAAGTATTCATATCTTTCGAAAGTAGCAAGGTTCTTCGAAATACAAGTTTAAAAAAGCCACATGGCAGATGTAAAAATTACAGGGCAGGGAACTGCAGATTTTGACTGGGATGCATTAGCATTAGACGGTTACAATCAAATTGAGCGTGCTGAACTTTCAGACAAGTACGAAGCAACATTGAGTTCAATCAACGAAAAAGAAGTGATTGAAGGAACAGTTGTAGTATTGACAAAAAGAGAAGCCGTAATTAACGTTGGATACAAATCTGAGGGTGTAGTAGCTATCAGTGAGTTCCGTTACAATCCAGATTTAAAAGTTGGAGATACAGTTGACGTTTACGTTGAGTGTCAAGAAGACAAATTTGGACAATTAATTATTTCTCACCGTACAGCTCGTATGCACAAAGCATGGATTCGTGTGAATGATGTATTACGTACAGGTGAAGTAATTACTGGTTTTGTAAAATGTCGTACGAAAGGTGGTTTAATCGTTGACGTATTTGGTTTAGAAGCTTTCTTACCAGGTTCTCAAATTGATGTGAAACCAATTCGTGATTACGATATTTACGTTGGTAAAAATATGGAATTCAAAGTGGTTAAAATCAACCAAGAGTTCCGTAACGTTGTTGTTTCTCATAAAGCTCTTATTGAGGCTGAATTAGAAGAACAAAAGAAACACATTATCTCTGGATTAGAGAAAGGACAAGTATTAGAAGGTGTTGTTAAAAACATTACTTCTTACGGTGTTTTCATCGATTTAGGAGGTGTTGATGGTTTAATTCACATTACAGATCTTTCTTGGGGACGTGTTACACACCCAGAGGAAATCGTAGAATTGGATCAAAAATTAAATGTAGTAATTTTAGATTTTGACGACGATAAAAAACGTATCGCTTTAGGTTTAAAACAATTACAACCACATCCATGGGATGCTTTGGACACAACGTTACAAGTTGGGGACAAAATTTCAGGAAAAGTTGTTGTTTTAGCTGATTACGGTGCATTTATTGAAATCGCTCCAGGAGTTGAAGGTTTGATTCACGTTTCAGAAATGAGCTGGTCACAACATTTACGTTCTGCGCAAGATTTCATGAAAGTTGGAGATACTGTTGAAGCGTTAATCTTAACTCTAGATAGAGAAGAAAGAAAAATGTCTTTAGGTATCAAACAAATGATGCCAGATCCATGGGATGCAATCGAGGCGAAATTCTCAGTTGCTTCTAAACACAAAGCAAAAGTTCGTAACTTCACAAACTTCGGTGTATTCGTAGAATTAGAAGAAGGTGTTGACGGATTGATCCATATTTCTGACCTTTCTTGGCAGAAAAAAATCAAACACCCATCTGAGTTCTGCAAAGTTGGTGATGAGATGGAAGTTGTTGTTTTAGAAATAGATCGTGAAAACCGTCGTATCTCTTTAGGACACAAACAATTGGAAGAAAATCCATGGGATGTATTTGAAACTATCTTCGGAGAAGGTTCAATTCACCAAGGAACAATCGTTGAAATGAAAGATAAATCTGGTATCGTTGCTTTACCTTACGGTGTTGAAGGAATTTGTCCTGCAAAACACTTGAAGAAAGAAGACGGTAACAATGCGAAAGTTGAAGATACTTTAGATTTCAAAGTAATTGAATTCAATAAAGATTCTAAGAAAATCGTTGTTTCTCATACACGTACATTTGAAGAAGGTGATGAAAAAGCACCAGTTTCAAAAAGTGCAGGTGCAGGTGCTAAAAAAGGTGGCGCAGGAAGTTCAACTTCTCAAGCTGTTAAAGCAATCAACCAAAACACAGAGAAATCTACTTTAGGTGATTTAGATGCACTTTCAGCATTGAAAGACAAAATGCAAGGAGAAGGGAAGTAATTTTCTGATTCTAAATAATATTAAACTCCTCAGTTGAAAAGCTGGGGAGTTTTTTTGTTTCTTTACGATACTAAAATCAGCGAACATCAGCGTGAAAATCTGCGATCATCTGCGGGAAATTTAGAGTAAATCTTTCAAAAGTAAATTGATTTCCTCAGTTTTATTCAACAACATAAAATGTCCTCCATCTTGGATTTGAATATCAGCTTTCACAAATCGAATTGGTAAAATATGATCCTTAGTACCGTGAATATGTGTTACATTGTTTGGAATTTCGGTATTTTTCCATCGCATAATAGCATTTACTGACCAACTTAAATAGTTGACTTCTGTTTCAGTTAAAATAATTTTTAGAATTCCTTTTTCAAAAGGGAAGTTTGCGCCAAAAATCCAATTACTGAATCCATTTGGCCATTTTAAAAGCCTTGTTGGAACGATTTTGTGTAAGCCTAAAGCTCCAATCCATCGAAAATAAAACGGAAGTTCATTTCTCGTTTTTGCTGATGAAAATAAAATGATTTTTTCAGTTTCCCTTTGTTTTGCAATTTCCATGATCATCATTCCTCCAAAAGATAGCCCCATCAAAATTGGTTTTTCATCAAGGATTTGCTCACTCATACGTGTAGCATAATTTTCAATACTTTCATTTTTAAGTGGACTTATCCAATCGATAAAAATGGGATTGTAATTTTGAAAATCAATAAGTTGAAAAACTCGTTTGTCTGCGCCTAAGCCACTGATGATGTAGATGTTTTTATTCAAGACTTGATAGGTTTAAATTTCTCAACTTCAAATGTAAAAATATTAAATGAAAATGATAAGTATTATTTATTTTAATAATTTTTAATAATTGATAGTAAATAGAAGGACAAACATCCAATGAGAAACTTAAATCACAAAGTTTAATTTGGAGTAAATCTTTAAGAAACTGAGTGTACACTATGAATATTATTTCGATTCAAAAAAAATCTGCATTAATCTGCGAATCTCCCGATAGCTATCGGGACAGCTTTTATCAGAGGTAAAATCTTTCTCCCCAAACATTTTGTTCCAATCCAAATATTCCCTAATTTTACAACTCAAAACGATAAAATTACATGCCAGTTAAAATTTTCTTTTTTGCCCTGCTTTTTATTTGTGCAAGTTTAGCTTTAAAAACAAGTTCTAAGCTCAAATATCCAAACAATGTTGACCCTGTTTTTTTGCAAACAACTAATACTTGGGCGCAACAGAAGTTAAATAGTTTGACTTTAGAAGAGAAAATTGCCCAGTTTTTCATGGTGGCATCTTGGCCAAATCGAAACGAAGAACACCAAAAGGAAATTGAAGATCTAATCGTAAATGAAAAAATTGGTGGAATCATTTATTTCCAAGGAACAAAAGAAGAATTAAAAAAATCTATTACGCGATTTCAAAAAGCATCTAAAACGCCTTTATTGATTGGGATTGACGCTGAATGGGGAACAGCGATGCGTGTAACTGATGGAGAACGATTTCCTTACGCTTACACTATCGGAGCTGCAAATGATACTATTTTAAGCGAAAAATTAGCTGCTGCGATTGCTCAAGATTGCCGTGAAATGGGAATTCATATCAATTTTGCACCAGTTGCTGACGTCAACAGTAATCCGAAAAATCCAGTGATTGGTTTCCGTTCTTTTGGTGAAGATGTGACGCAAGTTTCAAACCACGTAGCAGCTTTTGTTCGCGGAATGGAAAAAAACGGTGTGATGACGAGTATCAAACATTTTCCTGGTCATGGAGATACAGATACCGACTCTCATTTGGAATTACCTCAAGTTTCACACGATTTGAATCATTTTCAAAACATTGAGTTTAAACCATTTTTAGCTGGAATTCAAGCAGGAACTTCCTCCGTAATGATCGGACATTTGAGTGTTCCCGCATTAGATGAAAGCAAAACACCAAGCTCCTTGTCGAAAAATGTGATTCAAGATATTTTGCAAAAACAAATGAATTTCAAAGGATTGATTATTAGTGATGCTTTGAATATGAAGGCGGTTGCTGATAAATTTGGTAAAGTGGACGTTGTTGTAAAAGCTTTTCAAGCAGGGAATGATATTTTACTTTTCCCAGAAAATGTGAAAGAAGCGATTCAAGCCATTGCTGCCAAAGTGAAAAGTGGAGAAATTAGTGAAGCAGAGATTAATGCACGTTGTTTGAAAGTTTTAGCTGCTAAAAATCATGTGATTAATCATAAAGCAAAAGAACAATTTACAGCAGGACAAATTGCTTGGTTCAAACGTGATTGTTATGAAAAAGCTTTGACGGTTGTAAAAAACAATGGCGTTTTACCTATCACAAATTCAAGTAAAAAGGTAGCACTCGTTCGTATCGGAATCAATACAGCTGCATTTCCTGAAATGACGAAGAATTTCCATGCAACGGATACCTATCACTTTTATACTTTTGAGGAAGCAGCAAAA
>JBKCGI010000134.1:0-10340 GCA_046303515.1 Flavobacteriia bacterium
CAAAGTAAATCCTCTTTCTTCAGAAATTACTTGTGCACCTGTTAAGATTGCTATGTCTTCTAACATTGCTTTTCTTCTGTCACCAAATCCTGGAGCTTTTACAGCAGCAATTTTCAGTGAACCACGAATTCTATTCACAACCAAAGTTGCTAAAGCTTCACCATCTAAATCTTCTGCAATGATTAATAATGCTCTTCCTGATTGAACTACTGGTTCTAAAACTGGAAGTAATTCTTTCATGTTTGAGATTTTTTTGTCGTAGATTAAAATCAATGGGTTTTCCATTTCAGTAATCATTTTCTCTGTGTTTGTTACAAAGTATGGAGACAAATATCCACGGTCGAATTGCATTCCCTCAACTGTTTTTACTTCTGTTTCAGTACCTTTTGCTTCTTCAACTGTAATTACACCGTCGTTTCCTACAACTTTCATTGCTTGAGCAATTAATGAACCAATTGTTTCATCATTATTTGCTGAAATAGATGCGATTTGTTTGATTTTATCGTTGTCAGAACCAACTTCTTTAGAGATTTTTTTCAAATTAGCGACAACAGCTATTACTGCTTTGTCAATTCCTCTTTTTAAGTCCATTGGATTTGCACCAGCAGCAACGTTTTTCATTCCCGCAGAAACGATAGCTTGCGCCAATACAGTTGCAGTTGTAGTTCCATCTCCAGCGATATCAGCAGTTTTAGAAGCAACTTCTTTTACCATTTGAGCTCCCATGTTTTCAACAGGATCTTTTAATTCGATTTCTTTTGCAACAGAAACACCATCTTTAGTGATTTGAGGTGCTCCGAATTTTTTACCGATCACAACATTTCTTCCTTTTGGACCTAATGTTACTTTCACTGCATTTGCTAATGCATCAACGCCTTTTTTTAATTTTTCACGTGCTTCAACGTTGAAATATATTTCTTTTGCCATTTTTCTTTATTTAGATTTTTGGATTATTAGATTCTTAGATTTTTAGAATTATGCCAGAATACCGTAGATATCAGATTCTTTCATAATTAAGTAGTTTTTTCCTTCTACTTTGATTTCCGTACCAGAATATTGACCAAAAATTACTTCGTCACCGACTTTTACGGTCATTGGTTCGTCTTTTTTTCCGTTTCCAACTGCAACAACGGTACCTTTCAAAGGTTTTTCTTTTGCAGTGTCAGGAATAATTAATCCACTTGCTGTTTTTACTTCTGCTGGCGCTGGTTCGATAAGAACTCTGTCCGCCAAAGGTTTTAATGATGTTGACATAATGATTAATAAATTTTTGTGTTCGCTTGAACTTGACGAAAATTATGCCAAGAGATTTTTAGAGACAAAAAATCAATTACTATGTTTAAAGTGACATTAATTAGGAAAAGAAAATGACAAAATGACAGAATAAAAATTAATAATTTCTTTTCAATTTAGCATCTTGTGTTTCTTTTTGCCAAATGAACTCTGATGAAGGTTCTCCATTTTTAGAGTAAGTCGTACCGTTTAGAGATTGTGTTCTCACGTAAATTTGACCGTAACCAGCTTTAACAACAATTCTTCTTGTTACTACAGCAACCAATAAGCCATTTTCATCTTTTTGATTGAAAACTTCTTGGGAAACACCTTCTGGATAAGTTGAACCAAGACTATTGGCAACTTTATCATCGTATTTCATTTCTTTGCTGCTAATTTTATTCAAACTCACTTGAGAATTCTCTAAATTTTGTTTCTTAAGTAATTCCTCTTCGTTTTGTTTTTTAGCTGATTCAGTTGCAACATTTTGTACTTCAGAAATATTCCCTTCAACTTTCGATGCTTTTATGATATTTTCTGAAGAAGTTGAAATTGCTGTGTTATTGACATCGTTTTTTGTATTAGCGCGTTGCTCGTCGTCACTCAATTCTTTTTCGGAATATGCAATTTTTGAATTTTTGTCTAAACCATCAATTTCAGCATGAATAGCTTTTTGATCGTTGATTTTTGTTTCAGTCAGTTCTGCCGAACTAATATCCGTTTTTGTAATTTCACCTTGACTAGCTAAACGCTTAGCAATGTTTTGATTGTAGTCGTCTCTAGTCTTATCTTCAATTGTAAAACCTTCCTTTTTGACAATGTCTACATTAGTCTTTCTGTTTACATCTTGCTGTGCAGGTAATTCAGAAACAGATTTGTTTTTGAGTGCTAATTCTTCATCAGATTTAAGTGATTTGGTAACACTTTTTTCATCTTCAATGATTGATTTTTTTACAATCTTAAGTTCAACATCTTCTAATTCTTCAGCGTTATTTCCTGCTGTCTTAGCATCTTCAGTTTCTTTTGCGTTGCGAATAACCGTTTCTTTTTGCAATTTTGTATCCACGTTTAGGATGTTGTCGCTTTCTTTTGCGTTGCTAGAAATTTCGTTTTTTGTAATTTTAGCATTCACGTCTTTTACTTCATCATCAATTTTCTTACGCTCCTCGTAATCAGATTGAACGTTTTCATCTACTTTCACCATAGTAGAAGCTAATTCAGTTTGGTTTTGAATGTTAGAATTGTAATTTTTGCTATCATCTTTTATTTCTTGATTAACAGCATTCTGATTATATACTTTTACTGATTCTGCATTTTCTGTATAAACAACGTCTTTTTTATTGTAATCTACCGTAACTTCAGAGTTTACATTTTTCACTGTTTCAGTGGTGTTTAAATTTTCGTTGTACTTAATTTCTGTCGATTCGATATTGTTTTGCGCAATACCTTGTACTTTGTTTTCAACAACATCAACAGTATTTTGCCTATTTAAATCGCCATTTTCTGTATTTTCGGAATTTTTCTTCTGAACTTCTTCCAAAGTCAATTGATTGTCATAAATTTCATTTGTATTCGCATCAGTGGTTTCTGTTTCACTGTTTTGAACTGAGGTGTTGTTTGTCACAACGACATTGTTTTTGCTTTGTTCACGAATTGCTTGTGCTTTTTTCAAGTTTTCGATTGCTTCCTCTGGAGTTTCATTTGTTGGTTCTCCTAATGGACTCAGTGGTCCAACTGGTGCCACAGCCACAGGATTTAAAATCCCATCAATTTCTTTCAGTTTTTCAACCGGATAGCTATCTGTTAGGTTAAGAGATGTATTTAAAGTGATTGCCCTATTGTAATATTCTTTTGCTTTATCATAATTTTTTATTGCTAAATATTCATCAGCCTTATCAATTACTTTTTTGTATTGTTTTCTGTATTCACTGTCTTTTTCCCAATTAGCAACAGCTTCTTTGTACTTTTTAGATGTTGGTTTATCATTTTTAATACTTAATGCTTTCTCATAAGTTTCTTTAGCTTCTTTCCATTTTTTTTGATCAAAATAGGCATCTGCTTCTGCTTTAAATTTATTAAATTCGGTATCTACACCTGCGTTTGTTTCATTATCAATTAATTGTTGCACCTCATTTATTTTTGCAGTAGCAGTTTTGTCGTTTTTCTTGACACTTAAGGCATTTTTAAATTCAGAAAGAGCTTGTGTGTAATTTTTATTCGCTAATGCATTATTACCATTGTTCATGTACTCTTGATACATTTTTTCACTCTGGTTACCCGCTGTTTCCTTGTCTCTTAAAGCTTTTACCTCGTCAATACGTTTTTGAGGAATAGGGTCTGTGCTTTTTAATGCTTTAGCCTCTTCAAACAAAGCAATTGCCTTGTCGTATTCTTTTGATTTTACAGCGTTTTCAGCTTGAGTTAGTTTGTTCTTATAAGCAGTTTCTTTATCTAAATTTCCTTTTTTAGCATCTTCCTCTGCCTTGATAAGTTCATCAATTTCTTTTAATTTATTTTTCGGAACAACATCATTTGGTCTAAAACCTAATGCACGATTGTACATTTCTTTGGCTTTCGTCCAATTTTTTTCATTGATGGCATTTTGTCCAGCAGTTAAAATTTTATTGTAATTTTTTTCTTCTTCCGTTTGAGATTTTTTATTAGAAAGGTCTTCCGCTTCCTTTGCCTTTTTACTTGGTTCAGATTCGTTTGGTTTTAATTTACCAGCTTCATTAAAGAATTTTACAGCATCAGCATAATTTTCTGCTAACATCGCATCATTCCCTTTTTTCATAGCATCAGCATATTTTTTATCTGTTTCAGCTTGAACTGAATTATTTGCTTTTTTCGCTTCTAATTCTTTAATTTTTGCTGTTGGGATAGGATCATTTGGTTTAATTTTTTGAGCCTCTTTGTACTTGGAAATAGCTAAATCAATATTTGATGCTTCTAGATTTTTGGCATCTTCTAAAATTTTAGTGTATTGCTGGTCTGCATTTAATTTTGCGTTTTCTTTCGCAATTTCTGCCTCAATTTCTTTTAATTTGGCATCAATTTCTGCATCTGCCTTGATTGATTTTGCTTCATTAAATGCTTGTTTAGCTTCTAACCATTTCTTTTGAGCCATCAATTGATTTGCACTCGCTTTTAAATCTTTGAAACGTTGTGCTTTTTCTGCCTCACCTTGGTTTGCAGCTATTTTAATATTAATTTCATTTATCTTAGAATTTGCCTCTGCGTTTTTATCATCTAAAGTCAATACTTCTTGATATTTCTTTTTGGCATTTTCTAAATCATTTTTGGCATAAAGAGCAGCTGCATCTTTTGTTAAGAGAGCAATTTTATCATTTTTTTCTTTCTCTTTTTTAGCTTTTTCCTGATCAGCTATTAATTGGTCAATTTTATTAATGTTTTCAGTCGGTTTTGACTGCGTATTATCGATTTGAGATGCCTCAACATATTTCGCTCGAGCTTCAGTTAATTTATTTGCTTTGAAAAAATCGTCTGCAGCTTTCATGGCAGCGTTATATTTTTCAGTTTTCACTTTATTTTGTTCGCTTGCAGCTATTTTAGCATCAATTTCCTTAATTTTCGTATCAGGTAAGGTTTGTGAAGGATCTAAACTTTTTGCTTCCACAAATTTTGCTCGAGCTTCTGGCAATTTATTTGAAGCTAATAACTGTTCGGCCTCAGTAATTTTTGTTTCGTAAGCTTTCTTTTTGTTGGCTGCTTCAGCCTCTTCTTTAGCTTTGATATCAATATCAGCAAGACGTTTTAATGCTGCAGGATCATTAGGTTTGTATATCAACGCTTGGTTAAAAGCAGCCTTGGCTTCAGTATATTTTTTAGATGAAAATAATGTTTCTCCATTATCCATTGCCGCCTTATATTTAGCTAATTCCTCCTCAGCTTTTTTTGCATTGGCAATTTTAGTATTCGCCTTATTGATTTCGTCTTTTAAATACTGCTCATCTTTAATTTTTTGTGCTTCTTGGTATTTAGCAATCGCATCGGCATATTTTCCTTGGTCGCGCAAGGCATCTGCTGTGGCTACAATTTTCTTGTATTCAGCTTCTTTTTGTCCGTTGGCTAATTCGTCTTGCTTCTGTTTTTTGATATTTTCATCACAAATTTTAATTTGGGCAATTGGATATTCTTCAGCTTTTTTGATTAAGGAAGCTTCTGTATATTTATCCAATGCAAATTGCCAGTTTTTTTGTTTAAAAAAAGCATCAGCTTTTGAAATAGCATCTTGGTAAAGGGCATCCGCCTTACTAGCTTGTTCTTCAGATTGTTTAAGGATTTCTTTTACCTTTTTGTCCATTTTTGCTGCGATTACATCATCGTATGCTAACTTGGAGTTTGTACCATCAAAAAAGAATTCCGTAATAGGATTTTTTTCAATGTAAGAATAATCAATATTACCAACTTGGTCGAAAAGAGATACGGAGAAATAGGCTAGGGCATTTTTTCCACCTTGAATGGTTTCGTTGTCGATATTTTTGCCATTTACCTTTACTTGTCTAGTAACTTTACCAGCTTTAGAGAAAAATACAACGTACACTTTTCCATCAGGCAAATTAAATTTCACTTGACCATTAGAAGGTGTAACAATCGATTTAACTAGGTTTGTACCTTCGTATACCTCAACAGTTACGTTACTCAATTTTTTACCAGTTGCATAATCAGTTGTACTGATATCAAAATCTAATATTTGGCTAGAACCAACAAAAGAAAGGCATAAAAAAGCGAAAAATATGTAAAATTGTCTCATCTCTATCTTATTAAACGTTGTTCTGTACAACTAGTTACAGAATTCGTTTAAATTTGTACTAATTTTTTTACAAATTTACATAATTTTTTAACAAAAAAGAACACTTTTGGGATGATGAATTTGAACACTTTGAGTTATTGGGAACGTCAAACGTATTTTCAAGACCTGGATTTTGTTGTTGTTGGCGCTGGAATCGTTGGTTGTAGCACCGCTTTTCATCTGAAAAAGAAATTTCCATCAGCTAAAATTCTAATGCTAGAGAGAGGGTTTTTGCCTATGGGTGCAAGTACGAAAAATGCAGGTTTTGCCTGTTTTGGGAGTGTGACTGAATTGTGTGATGATTTAAGTAAAATTCCAGAAAACGAAGTTTGGAATACTGTTCAAAAGCGTTACGAAGGATTGATTTATTTAAAGGAATTAATTGGTGAAAAGAACTTAGATTTTCAGCAAAATGGTTCTTGGGACTTAATTGATGAAAATACGAACATTAGTAGCTACCGTCATCAACTTTCATATTTAAACGAACAAGTTGTTGCTATTACGCAACAAGCAAATATTTATTCGGAAGATATAAATGTTGGTAAAAGATTCAATTTTAAAGGAATTCAATCAAGTTTTCATAATAAATTGGAAGCTCAAATTGATACAGGTAAAATGATGAATCGTTTTGAACAATTGATTTCTGAAAGTGGCATTTTGTATCTTTCCTCTATTGAGGTCAAAGGAATTAAGCAAGAAAGTGATAGCGTATTGATTGAAACTTCATTTGGTGATATACAAAGTGCAAATGCTTGTATTTGTGTGAATGGATTTGCCCAGCAATTTCTGCCAAATGAAGATGTTCTGCCTGCTAGAGCGCAAGTTTTAATTACCAAACCAATTGAAAACTTGCATATAGAAGGAACTTTTCATTACCAAATGGGTTACTATTATTTCAGAAATATCCACAACAGAATATTGTTTGGTGGTGGAAGAAATCTTGATTTTGAAGGAGAAACAAGTACCAGATTGGAAAACACAGAGCTTATCATTTCGGATTTAAAAAGCAAACTAAAAAATATAATTTTACCTGAAACAGATTTTGAAATCGACTATACTTGGGCTGGAATTATGGGAGTAGGAAAAACCAAAAAACCTATCGTTCAGAAAATTAATTCAAATATTGCTGTAGGAGTGAGAATGGGCGGAATGGGCGTTGCCATTGGCTCTCAGGTTGGTAAAGAATGTGCTGATTTGTTTTAGTTTACTTAAAAACAACAAATTTTAAAGTACTTTCCAATTCGTTTGCACTCAGTACAATTGTATACAAACCGTTTGCTAAACTTTTGATGTCTATGAATTCAGAATTTGCATTCAATAGTGAATTGGAATAATTTAAAACAACTTTTCCTGTTAGATCATAGATTTTGTATGATAAATTTGTGGACATTTGCCCTAAATCTAAAATTAATTTGTCAGATGCTGGTGAAGGATAGATTTTTAGTTCACTTGAAATTGGTGTTACAGTGCAATCGTCTTTAAAAGTTATTTTCTCAATTTGAGGTTTGAAATTTGGTTTTGAGCAAACCACTGTAATTGGAGTGTTGAAATCAATTCCCGATAGTGAAAATGTCAAACTATTGTTTTGAATTCTACTTTTTGCAATCAAGCTATCGTTTTGTGTAAGTGAAACTAAAACATCATTTTCAGATGAAGTAAATGTAAAATCTTGTTCATCTAATCTTAAGTAGCAAGTATCAAACTTAACAGCAAGATCTTGCGTCACTTTATTTCTAAAATCAACACTTGGATCTCCAAAAAACACCCAGGTTTGCATCACTTCTATTCCTTCATCAGGATATTTTTCTAACATACTCATTTGACCGTTGTAGAACAAGCCTCCTAAAGTTTGTTTGATATTGTTTGCATCAGTTTGAACAATCAAATCAGTCATTCCATCTTGGGTCTGCATGGGTGGAGCCCACGCCATTAAAATTGACGAACCGCAAGCAGCTATTGCTCCTGATGGAGTATTGTTTTCTTTAGCTTTTAACCATGTTTCTGAAATACAATTCCCATAAGTGAATGTTCCGTTGTTACAAGCAACTGAAATTACAAATGGATACATTCCGTTATTGGTTCCTTGATTGATTTGCGTTGAACCAAAATTACCTGTGATACATGTGTTTAAATCCCCGTGTCCAGTGTAGTTAAAAAGACCAATTCCAGCATTTACAACCGGTAAAATAATTGCTGAAGTTGGATTTCCAGCAGCATCACCTTGCCCACGTGATCCTTCATAAAACTCAGAAACAGACGTATATCCAAAGTCAGCTAATTGTGTTCTTATAGCTCTTAAATGTTGCCAATCTGCTTGTTCGTCGTCGCCATATCCTGCACCTTGACCAGAAGCTAGGCCTAAAGCTTTCGTCATCCAATCTCCTTCTTTTGGGTTTGTTTCATATTCCATAGTTCTTTGAACCATAGTGGAAACATCTGAAGGTGTGCCAGAAAATCGGCCGACAAAAACTTCAGGATAATAATCGTTTCCTGATAACTGTCCGTAGTAAGAATCGCTTGATAATTCTTCGTTATCCAAAGACATTCCATATGAATAGGCTGGAATTTGTTGATGGTCACCAATTAATAGAACATATCTTATATTTGGATTACTTTGAAATTCCGCCTGTATTAAATTTTTCACGATTAAAGAAGTTACATTCGTTTCTGCAATCGTAATTAATTTGGTACTAATTCCTTTCTGTTTTTTCCAATTTATTAAGGTATTAAGCGTATCTTGGTAACTAGTTGGTGCAACTACCAGTAAATCTCCATCTTCTTCAATTTGGGCGTACTTTGAAAGTAGTGGTTTATTTAGGAAATTTCCCCCAAATTGATTTGCATCTAATGGGTTTATTTCGTTTAAATTTAATTCATTTTGTCCGATTTGGTTTGTATTGAAAGAAATTTCAATTACAATTTTTTTGATGTGTCTTAAAGTTTTTGTGACAGGATTAAATTGATATGGTGAGAACTGAATTACTTGTCCTCTCAGGGTTCGTAAATTGAAAGGTGTTTTTAAATTTACTGTATTTTCTGGGAAATAATTGTTTTCAGAATAAACTTGCCCAAATTCATAAGCTACATTTTCCGGATTGATATTTCTTTTTAAATTACCCTTAGAAGGTAAAACGCTCACATTTGTTATAATTTCTTCTTCTTGAGATATTACGTTGAAGCTAGGATTTCCTTTAAAAGGTAGGATTATGGATTTACTTTCCAAAGGGAGTTGTGGCTTGTTTTTTTCAAGACTAACAATTTCACGTGTTTTGGAAAAATCTATATAGGATTCATTAGCTAATTGTTTTGAAATAAAATTCATTTCTTTTGAATCCGTAATTTCGATGACAATTTTCGAATTATTTTCGGTTATTATCTTAAAATTCTTCTGAGCATAATTGCCAAAAGAAAAAAATAAGATTAGAAAAAATAATACTTTGTTCATACATTATATATTAGCACCATAAAATTACAAATAAATTACGAAAAAAAATGTCATTTTTATCTAAAAATGAGGTGATTTGTTTTAAACTGTATTGTTTGTTGATTGAAAGTCTTATTTTTACCCTAAAAAAAAACATGGAATTTGTAGAGGAATTTTCTTATTTATTTGAAAGTGATTTAATTCAAGAGATTGAAAAGTTTAAGGTTGTCAAGAAATATCAACAAAATGATGTAATAATTGAAGTTGGAGATCAATTGGATTATGTTCCATTTATCTTACAAGGAGCTATAAAAATATTGAAGGAAGATAAAAACGGGGAAGAATTATTGCTTTATTACCTGGAAGCTGGCGATACGTGTAGTATGACTATATCGACAGGGATGGGCACGAATAAGAGTAAAATCCGTGCAGTTGTAGAGGAGGATGCAATGGTTCTTTTTATTCCTTTAAAAAAATCTTTTGAATGGTTAGGTAAATATGATTCATGGCGAAATTTTATTTTTTCTAATTATGAAGCGAAATTTACAGAATTGTTAGACGCAATCGATTCACTTGCATTTTCAAATATGGAGGAGCGGGTTTTAAAATATTTGGTTGATAAAGCAAAAGTTTTGGGGACTTTGGAGATTTCAAATACCCATCAAGAAATTGCTGAAGATTTACACTCATCACGAGTGGTTATTTCTCGAATTTTGAAAAAACTGGAGCAAGAATCAAAATTAGAAATCCATCGAAATCGTATTTTGCTTTTTGACATTTGAGGTGAATGGCTATTGTTAATCATTAACTAAGCATTTTAATCTATAAATA
>JBKCGI010000135.1:0-20864 GCA_046303515.1 Flavobacteriia bacterium
TTTTGAAAATAGGCTATCGCTTCTGAATCAAAATTGAATTGATCTTTATTAGGTGGAAAACTTGTTTGATCTTCATATTGAAAAATTATTTCTTCACAACTTAATTCATTTTTAAATAAAATAGAATCGGAATTTACCTTATAAATACACAAATCTTTCCTTTGATTTAGATTATTTCCAATATCCGCAATATAAATATTCCCTTGATCATCTATTGTTAAGTCTTCCCAATCTTTGTTTTTAGCATCTTTGATGTTTACTTCATGAATAATTTCCCCTTTAAAATTTAAAACAAATAAAATAGGTTTATTTCCACCATCATTAATGGCAACTAAACAAGAATCATTTAAAACTTCCAATCCTGAAATTTCATTTAATTTCTTATCCAGTTTAGTAATTTTATTTAAGGATTGGGAGAAAACTAAATTTTGAAATATTAGACAAATAAAAAAAACTTTAATCCACATATTCATTGCGTTCTAAGCGAGCCTTGATTTCTTCCAAATTTCGCATTTTTTTCTCCTGTCTTGTGGCTTTTGCTGTTTCCGTAAAATATTGGTGTTGATTTAAAAACATAACTTGAATTTCATCCCATTTGCGGTCGCTATCAATTTTTCCATGTTCTCTCAATTCCAATCGCAGCTTGTCTGCAATTTGATGAAAATCATCTCTTCCTAAATAATCTAAATCGGCATCACAGATAATTTCTTCTAATTTATTAGTTGGTTTATGTGGAATCTGAGTTACATAAATTAACCTTCTAATTTCTTCAATATGTTCTAAGGTATAACCATATTTAGGAAGTATTTCTCCTGCCATTCTTGCGCCCACAGGTTCGTTTTTATCATAACTTTCAACAAAACCTGCATCGTGATAGGTAGCTGCAGATTTCAATAAGAATAAACCTTCATCGGCAACACCTTCCAATAAAGCCAAACGCTCAACTGCACGACAAACATCTTTTGTATGCGCAATACTATGGTAATGTAATTTTGGAGATAATTTTTTCTCTAAGACTTTCATGATATGACGCTCAGCCTTGTAGTAATTGATGCTTGAGTAATGGTGCAGGTTGACAATCTGATTGAAACGTTCATTCGGATAAATTCCTTTTCCATCAATAGAAAGCTCAGGTTTGATACTTTCAACGGTGTACATATCAATTAATCCTTTTGACTTAGATTTAACTTTACCTTTGAAGGTACATAAGAAATAAGGCTCAATGTATTGAAATGTTTGTCCCGAAATTGTTACTTTTCCTGGCTCACCTAGCATTTCCATTCTTTGCGCTTGATTCACAGTTGCACCCCAAATATCGTATGCTAATTTTTCCGAACCTATCACACCAGCCGTAACTTCACCTGTATTGATCCCTAAACGCAAATCCCAAACATTTCTACCTGTTTCTTTAGCTTCTTCACGCATAATTTGCATCGCTTCTTGAATCTGAAGAGCAGCTAAACAGGCATCAATTGGATTTGTATTGTTTCTTACTGGAACACCACCAGCACACATATATGCATCACCAATTGTTTTGATTTTTTCCAAATTGTTATTGATAATAATCTCATCAAATTTTGAAAAATAAATATCTAATTCGCTTACCAAATCGGACGGACTCATTTTTTCGGCAATCTTAGTAAATCCAACAAAATCGGTAAACATTACAGAAACTGTTTTATATGCTCGAGCGCTTGCCTTTCCTTTGGTTTTTATCTCTTGAAAAGTAGATTCAGGTATAATATTTTTAAGTAATTTTTCAGTTTTTTCTTTCTCAACTTCAAGCAAACGCTTTTGTTCCTCTAATTGATCTCTTTTTTCCTCAATTTTCTCTTTTTGCTTTTCAATTTTAATATTTTGTTCTCTAATTTCTCTCGTTCTTTCGGCAATTTTCATCTCCAAACGCACTTGCTGTCTGCGCTCAGCATCAATTCGTTTGCGCGTGAAAATTAATATAAATACTCCGATAAAAAAGATAGACAATAACCAAAACCAGGTCTTTTTCCAAAACGGAGCGGCTAGATAAATATCCAATAAGGCAGGTTGAGGACTCCATTCTCCATTGCCAAGCTTGGCATATACTTTTAAGGTATAATCTCCTGGATCAAGTGAATTGAAATGAATTTGATTCGAATTTCCAATTAAAATTTCGCCTTCTTCAGAACCGTAAAGTAAATATTTATAAGTTACCAAACTTGGATTACTCAAATCGGTTGCCATGAATTTAACGGTAAAATTTCTTTGTTTGTAATTCAATTCAATACGAGGAGTTTCACCAATATTTTTGCTAAGTATTTTATTTTTATCGTCTGGTTTTATCCAATTTGCATCCAATTTGAATTTTGTAAACACTACTCCAGAGGTCGTTTTTTGCTTATCTAAGGAAATAGGATTGAAATAATTATACCCATTAATTGCACCAAAATAAACCAAACCAGATTTAGATAAAAGGGATGCACCTTGATTAAATTCACTTGATACTAAACCATCCAATTCAGTATAATTTTCAATAGATTCAGTTTTTAAATGGAATTTAGAAATCCCTCTATTTGTGCTTAACCACAAATTTCCACTTTGATCTTTTAGAATTCCATAAACAACGTTATTTGGTAAATTATTCTTTTTATTAAATAATTTAATTTTATTGCTTTTCATATTGTAAAAAAGCATTCCCGAACCCATTGTTCCAAAATAAAATTCATCATCTGAAACCTGACAAATGGTGGTAATATAATCTTTTGAAGTTCGAATAATCGTTTCGTTGTTCTTAAATGGAACTATTTTTAAATTTTCACCATTTTCAACTAAATAATTCAATCCTCCTAAAGAAGTTGGAAACCAAACTGTACCATTATTTGCTTTAAAAATATATCGACAAACTCCATCTTTTATCGAGTTTTTGGCATCTTTTGAATTGTGTTCGAATGCTTGAAAAGTTCCTTTTTTTCGATTATACAATAAAATTCCACCTTTACTAGCAATGAAATATTGTTCATTTTTCCAATGCAAAATAGAATATGTTCGCTCGAAATTGGAAGGATTTTTGATTCCTTTATAGGTGATTTTTTCAAACTTATAGGAATAAGCAGAATTGATCTTTAATAAAAACAATCCTTCTGTTGTTCCCACTAAAACTTCATTATTTGAAAGCGCACATAAACTCAAAATAGAATTTTCGGTGTTTTCCATGAAATTTCCCTTCATATCATTTCTGAAAAACTGCTCAAATTTTCCAGTAACAGTATTTCTGCGGGAAACAGCATTATCCGTACCTATATACAAATATTTAGCTTTGGAATCTTCAGCAAAACACCACACACTTGGTGATGGAATTCCCTTACTTAAATCTCCACTTGGTTCTATACTTAAAAAACCTTTGTTGAAAGGATTAAAACTTCCAATTCCTCGTTCGGACGCAACCCAATAAGTTCCTGTTTTATCCCTGAAAATTTTGTTTAAAGAATTGTATTGCAAAGCATTCTTTTGGAAAATATCTTGCGTATTTTGATTGATGGTACTTTTTCCATTTTTCTCATAAATACTGAATAATCCATGTGATTCTGAAGCCAGGAAAAATTGATTTTGATTTAAAACAGAAATGTCAGTAACATCAATTAAGCCAAAATCCTTTTCCAATTTTGAAACAACTGGATTAACTTTTTTGCTTTTGGAATTGAATTGATATAGACCTTGATTTGAACCGAGTAACCAATCATTTTCATTTCTTTTCGAAATTGCATTTATTCTAACATAAGTTTTTTGCTTCCCAAGAATTGAAACCGATGAAACACTTTTTGTTTTAATTTGATAAAGAAATAGTCCTTTATCTTCCGTACTCACAAATAGATTATTGTTATCTAAAAACTTAACGAATAATATTTTAGTTGAAGGAATTTTCGTAATTACAAACTTGAATTTAGCTGTTTTTACATTAAATGTACACAAGCCATTTGAACTTGTACCCAACCACAAATTTCCTTCTGAATCTTCTTCAATATTTTCAATTTGGAGCACAAAACCACCTAGAAGTTGATGCGTTTTGAAGGTTTCCGTTTCGGGGTTATAGCAAACTAATCCATTAGAAGTTCCAAACCACAATAAGCCATTTTTTGATTTATAGGAAGTTTTGAAGTAAGAATTTCCAATTCCTTTCGTATTGTCAGGAGTGAAATTTTCAAAAGTTTGTCCATCAAAACGATTTAAACCATCTTGTGTACCAATCCACAAGGCTCCATATTTATCTTGTTCAATAGTCGTAGCTGAACTTTGCGATAAACCATCTAAAATCGTGTAATTTTTAAAACGGTAGGAACTTTGAGCATAAGAATACTGAGAAACAATGCTCAAAACAATGCTCCAAAGTAATATAGCTATGTGTTTTTTAATAATCACTTAAAATCTTCTGAAACAGAAGCTTAATTATTTTGCTGGTGCTGGAGTAGCTGGAGTTAAAGTTGCGTTTTCTAAATCTCTATCAAACATATACATTCCTCCTTTGTCTCCACCAATTAATTTCAATTTATCTAAAATAGAGCGAGCTAATGCCTCTTCTTCCAACTGCTCAGAAACGTACCATTGCACAAAATTATGCGTTGTGTAATCTTTTTCTTGCAAACAAATATCAACCAAATTATTGATACTGTCCGTAACTGCTAATTCATGTTCTAACAATAATTCAAAAACATTTGTCAAATTTTCAAACTCAACTGGTGGTTGCTGCAAACCTGGAACAACTGCTTTTCCTCCACGCTCGTTGATAAATTTAATCAATTTCAACATGTGGAAACGTTCTTCGTCAGAATGTGTATATAAAAATTTAGCCGTACCGTTTAATCCATTATTTTCAGCCCAAGAAGCCATTGCTAAATAAAATTGTGATGAAGAGTTTTCTTTTACAACTTGATCGTTAAGTGCGTTTTCTACACGTGTATTCATAATTATTCGCTTTTTTATTCTTTAATTCAATGTGGTTAACAATGCTTCCACAAAAGTTTTGTGCGTAAAGTTAAAAAATATTGACTTAATTAGGTAAAAATAAGCATTATTTAGAATTTTTACAAATTAATGACTTGAATTTTTTTTTTAATCAGGCAACCTTTCTATTTTTCGTTAGTAAGTAAGGAGAATTTTAAACTAATTAACCATGAAAAAAATCTGGATTTCAAATGCATTGATTGTTTTAGCATTAGCTACATCTTGCAAAAAAGAAGAGGTTATACCAACTCCTGACCCAACAACAAAAGAAGATGGAACAGCATTAAAAAACTTTTATAGTCAGAACCTAAACGACTTAAAACAAACGTTTACAGTTGATGCTTCGATCGGCGCTACGCTTACTGGTACAAAAGGAACAAAAATTACAATTTATCCAAATTCTTTATTGAATGGTAGTGGACAAAATGTAAGTGGAAATGTAACCGTTGAACTTATCGAAATTTACGACCGTGCAACAATGATTTTAGGCAACAAACCAACAATGGGACGTCTGCCTAATGGCGATGTTGCTCCATTAGTTTCTGGAGGAGAATATTTTCTTCAAATCACACAAAACGGACAAATTTTAAATTCAAATACAGGAGTTTTTGTGCAAGTACCTACCAACAACCCCGATTTTGGAATGACTTTATTTGATGGCGAAATCGATGCAAATGGAGATTTAGTTTGGTTGGCAGCTGAAGATTCTATTGCAATTGGTCAAGATTCTGCTGGTGGTCAATGGGCAAATTCATATCAATTTATAGACAATTCATGGGGTTGGACAAATGTTGACCGTTTCTATTCAGATCCAAGACCAAAAACAACAATTAAAGTAAAATTACCTGACGGATTTGACAATACAAATTCAGAAGTATATATCACCTATGATGGCGAAGAAACAGCTTTAGCTTCGATGGATATTTATACAACTGATGGATACTTTTCTGAACATTACGGATTAATTCCAATTGGTTTGGAGATTCATGTTATCGCAATTACGATGATTGATGGCGTTTTGAATTATGCTATTTTACCTGAAATTGTTGATGATAATGAAATCATCACAGTAAATAGTTTTACAGCAATAAGCGAAGCAGATTTAGTAAATTTAATTAACAATTTACCATAAACCTAAAACTTAAGTTACAAAAAAACCCGAGTGAGTAAATCATTCGGGTTTTTTATTTAATATTTTCTTGCTCTATTTTAACTCTACCAATTTAGAATCTCCATCAACTATAACCTTAGTCAAGCCATGAGAAGAAAGTGCTTTCATCGCTTTATCCCATTTCTTTCCGCTCAAATTTGTAGCTGTTTTTAAACCAACTAGTTCCATTGATTTATTGTTTTTTTCCAAAATATCAATAATCAATTTTTCTTCTTCTTCTAAAACAACAGTATTGGTTTTTTCAGGACGCATTTGAGGAAAGAATAATACTTCTTGAATCGAAGAATTATTGGTCAACAACATCACCAAACGATCAATTCCAATTCCCATCCCTGAAGTTGGTGGCATTCCGTATTCCAATGCTCGCAAGAAGTCTTGATCAATAAACATCGCTTCATCATCTCCTTTTTCAGACAATTTCAATTGTTCTTCAAAGCGCTCTCTTTGGTCAATTGGATCGTTTAATTCAGAATAAGCATTTGCAACTTCTTTACCGTTAACCATCAACTCAAAACGTTCTGTTAATTCAGGATTCTCACGGTGTTTCTTACACAAAGGTGACATTTCAACTGGATAATCCGTGATGAAAGTTGGCTGAATGTAATTTCCTTCACATTTTTCACCAAATATCTCATCAATTAATTTTCCTTTCCCCATGGATGGATTTGTCTCAATTCCTAGATTCTTACAAGCTTCAAATAATTCTGCTTCTGATTTTCCATTGATATCAAAACCTGTGAACTCTAAAATAGAATCTCGCATTGAAATACGTTTGAAAGGCGCTTTTAAGGAAATTTTGTTTTCACCAACTGTAATTTCAGTTGTTTCACACACATCCAAAGCGACTTTTTCAATCATTTTTTCGGTGAAATCCATCATCCAGTTGTAGTCTTTGTAAGCTACATAAATTTCCATCACTGTAAATTCTGGATTATGCGTTCTATCCATTCCTTCATTTCTGAAATCTTTGGCAAATTCATAAACACCTTCAAAACCACCAACAATTAATCTTTTTAGATACAATTCATTTGCAATACGCAAATACAAAGGCATATCCAAAGCATTGTGATGTGTCATGAATGGACGAGCAGTTGCACCTCCAGGAATTGGTTGCAAAATTGGCGTTTCAACTTCCATGTAACCTTTCGAGTTAAAAAACTCACGCATAGAAGTCATCGCTTTTGCACGTTTAATAAATGTTTCCTTCACATGTGGATTTACCACCAAATCAACATAACGTTGACGGTAACGTAATTCAGGATCTGTAAAAGCATCATACACTTTTCCATCCGCATCAGTTTTTGGTAAGGGAAGTGGTTTCAAAGCTTTTGAAAGCAAGGTAAATTCGCTCACATGAACAGAAATTTCACCTACTTGTGTTTTGAATAGGTATCCTTTGATTCCAATAAAATCTCCTAAATCAAGTAATTTTTTGAAAACATCGTTATACAAAGTTTTATCATCCGTTGGACAAATTTCATCACGGTTGATATACACTTGAATTCTTCCTGTGCTATCTAAAATCTCAGCAAAAGAAGCTTTTCCCATGATACGTTGACTCATCAAACGACCGGCCAAAACAACTTGTTTACCATCTTCGAAATTGTGCTTTATTTCCTCTGCATAGGCATTAACAGGATATAAATCAGCTGGATAAGGCTCAATCCCCATCTCACGCAATTTCGTCAACGTTTCTCTACGTTGCATTTCTTGATCAGAAAGTTCGATAAAACTCATGGTATTTTTTGTAAATTTTTAGGGTGCAAACTTACGCAATTTTCGAGAAAGAATAGTGAAAAATTTGGCTCTAATAGATTAGAAATCAAAAATCTTTCTATTTTTACGAAACAAAAGGGATATCCAATCGAATTTTTTGGAATGAAAACGATAGAATTTACAACCGCACAACACGTTAAAATTGAATACGAAATTGCTTCGTCTTTACAGCGTTTAGTAGCTTCTATCATAGATATTTTTGCCTTTTTTATTTACTTTTTAATCATGGGTTTGGCACTAGATATGTCCATGTTTGAAACAGGAATTGGAACACAAAAATTCGTAACATTGATGGTCTTACGAATTCCTTGGATTTTTTATAGCCCGATTATTGAATACCTTACAAGAGGTCAATCTTTAGGTAAACTCACCATGGGAATTAGGGTCGTAAAAGTGAGTGGTGAAAATGCTGGATTAAGAGAATATTTCACCCGTTGGATTTTTAGAGTAGTTGATATTTGGCTAGGATTTGGGTTTTTAGCTATGATTTTTGCAGCAACTTCTGAACGTGGACAACGTTTAGGTGACGCAATGGCTAATACGATTTTGATTAAAAAAAATAACTCAACAACATATTCACTTAAAACAATTCTAGGAATTAAAAACAGAGAATCTCACGTTCCAACTTATCAAAATGTAGTTCGTTTTACAGATGAAGATGTTATGCTGATCAAAAACACTTTGCAGCGTTTGAGTACTTCGCCATCCGACGAAACAAAAAAGTTTGCAGTTGAATTGGCTCATGAAACCGCAAAACTCATTGGTTTACCTGAAACTCCAGAACGAAAAGCTGAATTCTTACGAACAGTTTTAACTGATTATGTCGTGCTAACACGTTAAAAATATGCCTGAATTAATACTTGTTCCTACGCCAATTGGAAATTTAGAAGATATCACCCTTCGTGCAATTAAAACTTTAGAAAGTGCAGATTTAATTTTTGCAGAAGACACCCGTGTAACCAAAAAATTATTGAATCATTTAGGAATCAATAAGACAGTTTACCCTTTTCATGCGCACAATGAACACAAGATTTTACAAAGTGTTATCGATAAAGTAAAAAGTAATGAAACTACAGTTTTAGTTTCTGATGCTGGTACACCCGGAATTTCTGATCCAGGATTTTTATTGATTCGAGCGTGCGTAGATGCTGGGATTAAAATTAATTGTTTACCTGGTCCGACAGCTTTAATTCCTGCCTTGGTAGCTAGTGGTTTTCCATCAGATCGTTTTTGTTTTGAAGGCTTTTTACCTCATAAAAAAGGACGACAAACAAAGTTAACACAACTAGCAAGCGAAGAAAGAACAATCATTTTGTATGAATCACCTCACCGTTTAACTAAATGCTTAGGTCAAATTGAGGAATTTTTTGGTGCCGAAAGAAAAGTTTGTGTTGTGCGTGAATTATCGAAAATATATGAAGAATACAAACGTGGAACTGCAGTTGAAGTGAAAAACTATTACGAACAGCATCCACCAAAAGGTGAAATTGTAATCATCATTGAAGGCAAGATAATTGACCGCGAATCGGAGAAAAAAGTGATGGTCAAAAAACCAAAATTTGAGAAATAAAACAATTAACTATTTCAAAACGAGACTATTTTATGCAAAGTGAAGCCCACTTCTTAATCCAATACGGTAAAGCAGATAGCGCTTTTGAAAGAAGAACTTTTGAGCTTCCTACAATGAATGCCAATGAAATAATAATTGAAGTGGAAGCTTTTGGATTAAACTATGCCGAAGTTATGGCAAGGAGAAAACTCTACAAAGCCGCTCCACCCCTACCAGCAATTTTAGGTTATGAAGTTGTTGGGAAAATTATCGCGGTTGGTTCAAATGTTTCAACTGATAATTTAGGTAAAAGAGTTGTTGCCTTCACGCGCTTTGGTGGCTACGCAAAACATGTAATTGCAAGCTTAGCAACTTGTGTTGAAATTGGAGATTTAGAACAAACGAAAGCGCTTTCCTTAGCTACGCAGTATGTTACAGCTTATTACATGAGTGAATATTTGGCTCCAATTCACAAGGGAGAAAAAATACTCATTCACGCAGCAGCAGGCGGGGTTGGAACTGCTTTAATTCAATTGTGTAAACGAAAAGGTGCAATCGTTTTTGCCAAAGTGAGTTCCGAGAAAAAAGCAGATTATGTGAAATCTCTAGGTGCAGATTTTGCTATCAATTACATTACAAAAGAATACGATTCAGAAGTTTTGAGTCTGAATCAAGGCAAAAAAATGGATGTAATTTTTAATCCAGTAGCTGGTTCTACCTTTAAAAAAGATTTGAATTTATTGGCTTCAGGAGGAAAACTTCATTTGTTTGGTGGTTCTGAATTGCTCGCCGGTAAATTTGGTTTTTTCTCACAATTAAATTTCTTAAGAAAAATGGGCTTAATCCTTCCAATTGGACTAATGATGCGTTCCAGAAATATTTTAGGAACCAATATGCTCAAAATCGCTGACGAAAAACCTGAGGTTTTGACGCATTGCCTAACAGAAGTGGTGAAATTATGCTTAGAAAATAAAATTGCTCCACCACAAGGAACGGTGTTTGAAGCTGATCAAATAGCAGAAGCTCACGCACTTCTCGAATCAGGAAAATCAATTGGCAAAATTGCAGTAAGGTGGTAATTTGAATTTTTTAGCTAATTTTGTAACACAATATTTTTATCTCATGAAAATCCAAGAAGAAACCGTTCAACACATCGCGCATTTAGCACGTCTACAATTTCAAGGTGAAGAAGTGAAAGCTATTCAGCAAGATTTGAACAATATGATTGCTTTTATGGATAAATTAAGTGAATTGGACACACAAAATGTTGAACCCTTAGTTTTTATGTCTGAGGAAATTAATGTTCTGCGTGAAGATGTTGCTGAAGACACCTTAACGGTTAAAGATGCCTTGAAAAATGCTCCGAAAAAAGACTCAGATTACTTCAGAATTCCAAAAGTTTTAGATAAAAAATCTTAAAACGTACCTTTTATAAAGTTTTTTTTGTAATTTTCATTCGCTTTAGACAACTTTTATTGTTTGTTTTACGTTAAAGTACAAGAAGTTACACCTCATGAAAAGACTTACTATTGTTTTTACTTTATTTTATTTTTTTGGTTTTGGCCAGGAGAATATGGTATGGATGCATCCAAATAGAGGTCAATGGCATGAAAACATAAAGTATAAAGTTGATTTAAAGAGTGGTGAATTTTTACTCGAACAAACTGGTTTTACCTACTTTTTCCATAACATTGGTGATTTATTGCATCATGATGAAGAGCATAATTCTCATCAAACGCATGATAAGTATAGGGCTCATGTCATAAAAACCGAATTCATTGGAAGTAATCAGAATCATTCCGCAATTGAATCAAAAACTTCAGATTTTTACAGAAATTATTTTATTGGAACTGATGAAAACAAATGGAAGTCAAATGTCCATGCATTTTCTGAAGTTACATATCCCGAATTTTACGCTAACATTGATTTAGTTTTTGAAGGTAAAGAATCTAGTTTTAAATATTCTTTTCTAGTTAAACCGCATGGAAATACAGAAGAAATCAAATATAAAATAGATGGCTCTCCCAATTATTTTATAGATAAAAATGGAAATTTAAATATTTTACATGAATTCGGTACAGTTCAAGAAAGCAAACCTGTTGTTTGGAATATTGATGAAAAAGGAAATAAAATTCCTGTAAAAGCTAAGTTTAAAATTAAAAAAAATATTATTTCATTTGAATTCCCAGATGGATACAACGAAAATCAGCTACTTGTAATTGACCCAAGTATTACCTTTTCAACATATACAGGTTCGACCGCAGATAATTGGGGTTGTACTGCTACACCAGATTTGCAAGGAAATTTATATGCAGGAGGAACTGTTTTTGGTGTTGGCTATCCAACAACTGCAGGTGCGTTTGACGCTTCATTTGGAGGGGGTGATAATATTGGCTACTCTGGTTTTGATTGTGCTATTTCTAAATTTAATTCAACAGGTACTGCTTTCTTATATTCAACTTATTTAGGCGGGAGTGGGAGTGAATGTCCAAACAGTATGATTACGAATGCTGCAGGTGAATTATACATTATGGGTGTTACCTCATCCTCAAATTTCCCTATGTCGGCAGGAAGTTATGATAACAGTTTCAATGGAGGATCACAAATTGAGCTTTATCAAACATTAGCCTTTTTTGGCACGGATATTTTCATTGCCCGAATCAATCCAGGTGGAACAGCTTTGATGAGTTCAACGTATATTGGAGGTACAAACAATGATGGAATAAACCCAGATGACACTTTTAATCCTGACAATGATTTGGTCTATAACTATGGTGATAATTATAGAGGAGAAATCATTTTGGATATTAATGGAAATGTTCTTGTTGCTTCATCAACCCGATCATCAAACTTCCCAACGGTAACGCCAAGTCAACCTGTTTTAAACGGAATACAAGATGCTGTTATTTTTAAAATGAATGCAAATCTAAGTTCCCTATTGTGGTCAACTTATTATGGTGGCTCAGGAATTGATACTGGAAACTCTTTAGATGTTAATTCCTTAAATGAAGTATATCTCAGTGGAGGAACACGATCAAACAATCTGAATGTACCTGCTGGACATTCTACAGTCTTTGCAGGAGAAACAGATGGTTACGTTACTCGCTTTAATGGAACAAATGGAAGTGTTTTAAGCGGTACCTACATCGGTACAGTTAGTTATGATCAAAACTTTTTTGTGCAGGTGGATCCTGATGATTTTGTATACTGCTACGGTCAGTCTGAAGGGATGATGCCTATTTCTGCAGGCACGATAGGAAACCCAAATGCGCAACAATATTTAAGGAAATTTGCACCTAATTTATCTACCGTTGTATGGAACACAAAAATTGGTGGGAGTAATGAAAAAATTTCACCAACAGCTTTTTCTGTTTCAAACTGTTTTGAGATTTATTTTGCTGGTTGGGGTGGTATGAATTTAGGTTCAAATATTGCAAATTTTATGACGACACCAGATGCATTTCAAACTTCAACTAATGGTGATGCATTCTATGTTGCGGTTTTAGATCCAGACGCAACGGCTGTGCAATATGCAACGTTTATGGGTGGAACAAGTGGAGATCATGTCGATGGTGGAACATCTCGTTTTGACAGAGAAGGAAATATTTATCATGCTGTGTGCTCGGCTTGTGGAGGAGATGCAAATGGTTTTGTAAGCACTCCTGGCGTTGTCTCAAATACAAATAATAGCAACAATTGTAATTTAGCAGCATTTAAATTTCAATTAAATAGCATCGTGCCTATAGCAGCCACACCTGGAGTAATAATCTGTATACCAAACCCCGTTCTATTTGAAAACAATTCTATAGGAGGAAATACTTATTTATGGAGATTTGGAGATGGAAACACATCATCTCAATTTGAACCTTCATATGTTTATCAAGCACCCGGAGATTATACTGTAACCCTAATTGTTTCAGATTCTCAAGGTTGTCAGGCAGCAGATTCAGTATCTGTAGATATTACAATTGGATCATTTGAAGCTGGTTCAATTGCACAACCACCAACAATTTGCAAAGGTGAATCATACCAATTGGTAGCTAGTGGTGGATTAACATATGTTTGGACACCAGCAAATGTGCTTGATAATCCAAATATTGCAAACCCTACAGCAACAGTTTTTCAAACCACAACTTTTAACGTAATTGTATCGGATGCGTGCGGATCAGATACTGTTACAGTTACTCTACCTGTTTTTAACGACGGGATTTCGGTTAGTCCAGATACTTCACTTTGCATTGGAAATTCAACTCAAATAGAAGTTTTTGGAGCAGCTTCACAAGTATGGACTCCAAATACATTTATTTCAAATAGTTTAGCTCAAAACCCGATTGTAACGCCAAACACAACAACTACTTATTTAGTGACAGCAACTACTGTAAACGGATGTATATTTGAAGATAGCGTTAATATTGTTATTTTTAATACACCACCAACACCAAACATTCAGGATACAGGTACAATGTGTTTCGGTTCTTTTATAGATGTAACAGTTAGTGGCGCATCAACTTACTTTTGGAGTCCAAATCAAAACATCAATACAACAACTGGAACTACTGTTAGACTAACTCCAACAAATGATTTTACCTATTATTGTGATTTTACGAATGCCTGCGGAACTTTGAGAGACAGCATTTTTGTTGATGTAATCAGACCAAATGTTAGAGCATTTAAAGATACTATTATTTGTTTAGGAGATTCAGCGTTAATGTATGCAACTGGTGGAGTAAATTATTCTTGGAGTCCTTCTGGAAGCCTAAATAATAATGTTGGAGATAGTGTTTTTGCCTTTCCGCAGGTTTCAACTCAGTATATGGTTATTGGTACCGACCAATTTTTCTGTCGAGATACTGCATTCATCAACATAGAACTATACCCTACACATCAAGTATATGCTGGTGGTGATGTTGTAACCGCAATTGGAATTCCTGTGCAACTAAGCGCAACAAGCGGAAGTGTTGGATCTTACACTTGGTTGCCAAACAGTTTTCTTACTTGTTCAATTTGTCAAGATCCAATTGCAAATCCAAACTACAACTTTAGTTATCAGGTGGTTTTTACAGATACAAATGGTTGTAAAACAATTGATTTCTTGGATATCAATTACAAGGGAATTTTATATATCCCCAATACTTTTACACCAGATGGAAGTAGATTTAATGAGGTTTTCAAAGCTTATGGTGAAGGAATTATTACTTTTGAGATGTTAATATTTGACCGCTGGGGAGAATTGATATACTCAATGGATTCAATGGATGACTACTGGGATGGAACTTATAAAGGAAAAATCTGCCAAGATGGAACCTACACTTGGAAATTAAAATACACAGATATTACGGAGGAAGTCAAGCATGTCGCAGGACATGTTAACTTGCTGAAATAAGTAATTTTAAGATTTTCGCTAAAAAAATGACTATTTATTTTAATAGACAAATTTTTGAATGTATTTTTGTCGCTTCAAAATGAAAAGTTACAAACCAATTCACGTCTTAAGTTTTATTCTTGCAGTATTTATTTTATTGACAAGTGTTTCCTTATTTGTTCCAAAAGAAGGATGGAAAATTGGCGGATCTAACCTGCGCTTTTTATCATGGCATAAAGTCATGAATCCTATACCACCAAAATCAAAAGACATCACGAAATTTATCCAAAAGGTAGATACAGCGATGGTTTCTGAGATTGAAGATTCTTTAATCAAACACAACAATGCAAAAGGAGGATTAGGGAAACCATCTGGAGGGAAATTAATTACTGAAAGTGCCACTCAAATTCACTTAACCCCAAATGCATTAGCTAAATTGCACGCCCTGTTCGAGAAATTAGACAATGTTGCAAGTGCAAATAAAAAACTAAGTATTCTACATTATGGTGATTCTCAAATTGAAGGAGATCGTATGACAGCTTACATTCGTCAACGTATTCAAGAGCAATTTGGAGGAAATGGTCCTGGCTTAATTCCAACTGTTAATGTGTACAATACAAATAGTTTCGTGCAAACGTATTCTGAAAATTTTAGAAGATTAACTGTTTTTGGAGGTCCTAAACTTAAATCTGCCAAATATGGAGCAATGGGAAGTGTTGGTCGTTTTACAGCAGAATACCGAGACTCAGCAGATAGAGCAAATAAAACAAGTATTGAAGAAGGTTGGATTGAAATTGCACCTTCAAGATCAGCCTACGGAAGAGCAAGAAATTACAACAACGTAAACATGTATTATACAAGTTGTTACAAACCTTGTGCGATAAAGGTATTTCAAAATGGAAAAGTTATTCATGAGGATAGCCTAACCATGGATGGAAAATATCATGTATTGCCCTTAAGCTTTGATGAATCTGCAGGAAAATTAAAATATGTTTTCTCAAGTGCAGTAAGTCCTACAATTTTAGGATTTTCTTTAGAAGGAGATATTGGTGTTCAAGTTACAAATATTGCCATGCGTGGTTCAAGCGGTACGTTTTTAGGTCATTTAGATCAAAGTTTGAATACAAAAATGTACGCTGACTTAAATGTCGAACTTTTCATCATGCAATTCGGAGGAAATTCTGTTCCCTTCCTAAAAGACAGTACTGCCGCGAGAAATTATGCCAATCAGTTCAAAGGACAATTAAATACTTTAAGAAAATTGAGACCATCTGCAGCAATTATCGTAATTGGTCCTAGTGACATGTCCCGTTTTTACGAAGGAGCATACGAAACTTATCCGTATTTGCCAGCCTTAGTTCGTGCCATGAAAAAAACAGCAGGAGATGTTGGAGCAGGATATTGGGATTTATACGAAGCTATGGGTGGAAATAATTCCATGCCAACTTGGGTAGATCGTGGCCTAGCTGGAAACGACTACATACATTTTACCAATAAAGGTGCGAGCATTGCATCCCAATTGTTTTATGAAGCTTTTGCGGCGGAATATGCGAAATGGAAAACAACACCATGAGTAAATTGATTATGCATATTCTAGGAACGCTTCTTTTTATCGCTACATTGATTTCATGTAACACACACGGTCAAGATACCATTCGTGTGAGTGATTCTCTAAATCGCTATCAAAATAGAGTGTTTTTTGGGATAATTGATTCTACTTTAACACAAAAATATCCATTCATCCATTTCGAAAAAAATCACTACCAATTTTATACAGAAAATAGTCCAAATTTCGAGAAATTATTCTACAACTTCCAGCAAATGGTGAAGATGAAAGATCGAAAATTGAATTTTTATCACATTGGAGGATCACATTTGCAAGCAGATATTCACACGCACGAAATGCGAACAAATCTTCAAAAACATTGGCCTGGATTAGAAGGTGAAAGAGGAATGATTTTTCCATTTGATTTAGCAGGTACGAATAGTCCTTGGAATTATGAATTCAAATCAACCAATAAATGGAAGGATTATCGCAGCACAACTGATAGACCAGATTCTATCGATTACGGAATTCTAGGCGCAATCATCGAATGTCCTGATTCATCCATTTACATCTCTTTTGAATACGATAAAACAATAGTAAAACCAGGATTCGATAAAATTAGAATTTACCACAACAAAGGACACTTGCCTTACGAACTAAATTTTGGGGAAGATGAAATTTTTGTTTTAAGAAAACAAAATAATCCTCGAATTGGCTACACAGACGTATTTTTTACTGATAAATTAGAAAGTTTTGAATTATATATGTCGCGAGACACTGTCATGGATTACAAATTGAGAATTCACGGTTTTCAATTATCTAACAAAGAACCAGGAATTTCATATACCTCAATTGGTGTAAATGGTGCAAGTTTGCCTACTTATCTAAAAAACAAAAACTTCTTGGAGCAACTCAAAGAATTTCCGCCTGATTTCTTTGCATTTTCAGTAGGAACAAATGACGCCAACACAACTTATGCTGGATTCAAACCTGAAGTGTACAAAGCAAATTTAGATTCCCTAATTCAATTGGTGTTAAAAGCAAATCCCAATTGCGCTTTATTACTTACAGTGCCAAACGATGCTTTTTTTAGAAAGAAGCATTTGAATAAAAATGTCGCTCGCGAACGGGAAATGATAATTGAATTAGCCAAAAAATATGAAGCTGCAGTATGGGATTTTTACGGCATCATGGGAGAATTAGGTGCTGCGAAATTGTGGTACAAAAAAGGACTCATGAAAGGAGATTTGGTGCATTTTACCGCAGCAGGTTATAGGTTAAAAGGAGATATGTTTTTTGAGTCCTATTTAAAATGGCTCGAACAAATGGATATTAGACAAAAACAATCGTATTTACGCAAAGAAGAAGAGTAAATGGAAAGAATATATCAAGTATTTTGTGGTACAAAACCATTAGATTTTAACAAACTAGATTTTTGGTTGTTTTTCATTTTGGTGATGTTTGTTTTTTCCATGCTCCACCAAAAACGCTTGTTGAGAAATATTTTCATCACCGTTGCATCTTTGTTTTTTTACTACAAAACAGCACATTTATTTGTTTTATTTCTAGCTGGAAGTATGTTCTGGAATTTTGCCATCGGAAACTGGATTGCGAAATCTGAAGATACTAAAAAACGAAAAAGAGCCTTAATTTTTGGTTTAAGTTTAAATATTTTCCTTTTAGCTTATTTTAAATATGGTTTCTTTTTTACAGAATCGTATAATGAATTATTTCAGACGAAATTCCAACTTCTAAATCAATTTGCAGTTTGGGGAAATGGATTCTTCGGACCAGGCTCTTTTGATACTAAATTATTTGCTGCCGGTGGAGTTTCTTTTATTACCTTTCAAAGTATTAGTTATTTAGTTGATATTTACCGAAAAGATGTTGAACCCGTTAAAAACGTTACAGATTACACCTTTTATGCAACCTTTTTTCCTCAGGTAGTTTTAGGTCCAATTGCTCGAGCAAAAGATTTTATCCCTCAAATTTACAAACCTTATTATTTAGATAAAATTGACTTTTCTTATGCTGCGATTCAAATTGTTAAAGGTTTAATTAAAAAATTAGTTCTAGCGGATTTCATTGCTGCACATTTCATTGATAAAGTAATGGAAAACCCAGAAGCTTTTCCTGGTTTTATGGGAATAATTGCCATGTGGGCTTATTCACTTTATGTATACGGAGATTTTTCTGGTTACACAGATATGGCAACAGGAATAGCTCGTTTGATGGGTTTCCGATTGATGAAAAACTTCGATTCTCCTTATAAATCTTTAAATGTGGCTGATTTTTGGAGAAGATGGCACCGTTCTTTAGGTTCATTTTTTAGAGATTACCTCTACATTCCTTTGGGGGGAAATAAAACGGGTGGAACGGGTTCCTACATCATGATTGCAATTATATTGACCTTTCTTGTTTTCATTACACAATGGTTTGACTTGATTTTCATTTACGCAGGAATAACAGTACTTTATTTACTTTTGATTTACTTCATTCCAAATTTCAAGAACTTTGTGCACCGTGACTTGAATTTATTAATCACGATGATTGTAGGTGGATTGTGGCACGGACCAAGTCAAAATTTTGTGATTTGGGGAACAATGAATGGTTTGGCACTCGTGTTTTACAACTATTGGAAAAAAATCTCACCTTACGAGAAATCTGAAATTTGGATTGCCCGTTTTTGGAAAATATTTATCACTTTCAATTTTATTTCTTTCACTCGCATTTGGTTCCGATTGCAAGATGACAAAGGTCCTGGTGAATTTTTGAATCACATGTTCACTAAGTTTAATTTTACAATCGAAGAATTTAACCGATATTTCATGTATTTCTTGCCCGAAATGATTGTCTTGATTCTCGGAATGACAATTCATTGGTTACCACAACGTATCAAAAGCAAATACGAAGAAGTTTTCACGAGAATGCATCCAGCAAGTCAAGTTGCAGTGGTAGTCGTAATTGTATTCTTTTTGTACCAATCTGTCACTGGAATTTCAAGACCATTTCTGTACAATAATTTTTAAAAAAAACGCTCTACCATTATTTGATAGAGCGTTAAAATATTATAAAACAATAAATTCTTAATCCATAAAATCTAACTGATAAACATCTGCCAAGCTATCGTTATTTTTTACACTTAAGTTTAAATCCTTTATCAAACCGTTATGCACACCGTAAACCCAGCCATGGATCATCAATTCTTGCCCTTGACTCCAAGCATTTTGAATGATTGAAGTTTTAGATAAATCCAAAACTTGCTCTTGCACATTTAATTCAACAAAACGATTAAATTTTTCCGTTTCATCTTGAATTAAATCCAATTCTTTATGATGAAAACGGTAAACATCTTTGATGTGGCGAATCCAATTATCAATTAATCCGATAGATTGATTTCCCATTGCTGCTTTCACACCTCCACATCCGTAATGTCCACAAACTATAACATGCTTAACTTTTAAAACATTCACAGCATAATCTAAAACACTCAACATGCTCATATCGGTGTGTAAAACCATATTGGCAATATTTCGATGAACAAAAACCTCTCCTGGTGCTGCACCAATTATTTCATTTGCAGGAACACGACTGTCTGCACAACCAATCCACAAAACTGGTGGTTGCTGACCATGAGCCAATTTATTAAAGAAATCAATATCACCTTTTAATTTTCCTGCCACCCAATCCTTATTGTTGTCTAATAATTGTTTATAAAACTTTTCCATACTTTAAAATTTTAATGTCCGAAAACCTGAACTTCAGGTATATTTATAGTTGTTACTTGAATATTTTTATCTTTTGAAATATGATCTTTAAAATCTTGAATAGATTCTAAAACATCGTAATCTATTTTTTTACAATTTGAGCCATCAATTTTTACGGTTGAATTGGCTGGAACTTCATTCAACATCTCACGAATACTGCCTTTGTTTAAAAAAGTAACTTCTTCGGATAAAAGAATGTCGTAATTGTTTTTATCTACAGCTTTTTCAAAATTATTTTTGTAATTTCTTTTCAAAATAAAAAAGATTGAAACCGCCATTCCAATTCCGATTCCCTTCAGTAAATCTGAAAATAAAATACTAATAATTGTAATCATAAATGGTAAAAACTGATCCCAACCTAATTTATACATTTGCTTGTACAAACTAATTTTTGAGAGTTTATAACCAACCATTAACAGAATTGCCGCCAATGCAGATAAAGGAATCAAATTCAGGACAAAAGGAATAAAAATCACTGCCCCAAACAACAAAAAACCATGCATAACAGCAGACAACTTAGATTTACCACCTGCATTAATATTTGCTGAACTCCTAACAATAACTTGCGTTACTGGCAAACCACCTAAAAAGCCTGAAACTATATTTCCGATTCCTTGTGCTTTTAATTCCAAATTTGTTGGCGTTTTATGTTTCTCAGGATCTAATTTATCAGTAGCTTCAACACTTAACAAAGACTCCAAACTTCCAACCAATGCAAT
>JBKCGI010000136.1:0-10120 GCA_046303515.1 Flavobacteriia bacterium
TATTGAAATCACAGGAACAGGAAGTGGAGATTTATCATGGACAGGAACAGCGAGTGGATCACTGACTTCAACAACATTGCCAGCAATAGCAACAGGACTTGGAGCAGGAACATACAACTTCACCTTCAACAACGGATGTACATCAAATACAGTAAGTGTATCTTTAGTTGATCCTTTGACACCACTAGCACCAATAGTTACTTCAAGTGGTTCAACTACTTTTTGCAATGGAGGTAGTGTAATTTTATCTTCATCTTCAAGTTCAGGAAATGTTTGGTCAACTGGCGAAACAACTCAAACTATAACGGTATCAACAAGTGGAACTTATTCAGTTTTAACAACACAAAGTGGTTGTACTTCTGCTAGTTCATTAAATACAACTGTTACAGTTAATCCAATTCCTGCGGTACCAACTATTACAGTTAGTGGTCCAACTACTTTTTGTGCAGGTGGAAACGTTACTTTAACATCGTCTTCTGTTTCAAATAATGTTTGGTCAACGGGAGAAACAACCCAGTCGATAACCGTATCTGCTAGTGGCGTGTATTTTGTTTCTGAAATTGTGAACTCTTGTTCTGCAAGCTCAACAAATGAAATTGTAACTTCAATTCCATTACCAGCTACGCCAATTATTTTAGCTAATGGGCCATTGACATTATGTTTGGGGGAGAATATACTTTTAACTTCCTCTTATGCTACTGGTAACATTTGGTCCACAGGAGAAACAACACAATCAATTTTGGTTTCAAGTGCAGGCTCTTATAACGTTACAGTTTCTAATGGGACTTGTTCAGCTACTTCTTCTAACACAGTAATAAATGTTGACACTCCACCGGTTACCCCAGTAATCAGTTCTTCTGGAGTGACTACATTCTGTGACGGTGGAAATGTGGTTTTAACATCATCATCTCTAACAGGAAATGTTTGGTCAACTGGTTCCACTAGTCAGTCAATCACAGTAACGAGTTCTGGTAATTATAATGTAACAGTATCAAATGGAGTGTGTTCAGCAGTTTCATTGGATGAAGTTGTTACAGTTAATCCAGTGCCAGCTGTTCCAGTAATAGTTTCAAATGGTTCTACAACAATATGTCAAGGTCAAAGTGTTGAATTAAGTTCATCATCTTTAGTAAACAATAGTTGGTCAACAGGGGAGCTTACGCAAGTTATTACGGTTTCAAATCCAGGAACATATAGTGTAACCGTTAGTCAATTAGGTTGTAGTGCAACTTCTTTACCTCTAAATGTTATTGTAACGCAAACTCCAGCAACACCAATTATAATGGCTGATGGTTCATATACCTTCTGTCAAGGAGGTTCGGTAAACTTAAGTTCAACTGCTAATTCAAATTTTGTTTGGTCAACTGGTCAAACAGCGCCAGTTATTAACGTAAGTAGCTCTCAAGTAATTACAGTTACTGTTACAATTAATGGTTGTTCGTCGACTTCAAGTCCATTGACCGTTACAGAGTTTTCAAATCCAATCGTTACCTTAACACCGATAAACGATGTTTGTAACACAAGTGGAGTTTTTGCACTTACTAACGGTCTTCCTTCTGGAGGAAATTATACAGTAAATGGTGTTTCTACGACGACTTTTAATCCTGCAACTGAAAATCTAGGTGCAAATACTATTGTTTATACATTACTTGATGGTAATGGATGTACTGGTTCAACTTCAGGAAATATAAATGTCTTGAATTGCTTATCTCTTGAAGAGGAAGCTCAAAACTTGTTCACTGTTTATCCAAATCCAAGTTCAGGAGTATTTTATTTGAAATCTGAAAACATAGAAAGCGTTCGTTCAGTTGTTTTACACGATGCTTTAGGAAGAATTGTCAATGTATATTTTGATATCACTGAAGCAACTATTTTTGATCTAAGTGAATATGCAGAAGGAATGTACACAATTTCAATCAAAGGAGATGATTTTGAAAACATTCAAAAAGTTCAATTGATAAAGTAATTTAAAATAAACACAAATTTACAAAAGGCTTCTAGTAATTTTCTAGAGGCCTTTTTTTATTTAGTAGAAAGTGTAACTTTACAGAAAAAAATAACATGACGAATAACGATATCCTTAAAAAGCTAAGAGTTGCATTGAAATTGAGAAACGATGAAATCATCGCTATCATGAAATTAGTTGGTTTCAACGCAACAGAAAGTGAAGTAGGAGCATTGTTTCGAAATGAAGATCATCCGAAATACAAAAATTGTGGGGACCAGTTTTTGCGCAATTTTTTAAATGGACTGATTATTCACATGCGTGGCCCTCAAGAACCAGGAAAAGAGAAAAAGGTAGATTAATTATTTTACCAGAGAATTCAAATCATCCCAAAAAGTAGGATAAGATTTCGAAACTACTTCTGAATTTTGAATTGTAATTTCCTCGTCACAAAACATTCCTAGAATTGCTAGCGACATTGCCATGCGGTGATCGTGATGCGAATCCACAGAATTAACTTCTAATTTATCAATTCCTTCGATGTGCATTTCGTTTTCATGCAGTGAAATTTGACATCCTAATTTGCTGAATTCTTCTAAAATAGCTTGAGCACGATTGCTCTCTTTGTGAATTAAACGATTTGTTCCAATCAAAATACTTTTACCTGACGTTAGAGAAGCAAAAACAGCTAAAGCAGGAAATAAGTCTGGGCAATGAGTTAGGTCAGCCGTAAATGCTTTTCTATCATTTCCATCAATTGAAATGCCAGTTTCTAATGAACTGATTTTGCAATTTGCTTTTTCAAAAATTGCAAGAATTTCTTTGTCTGCTTGTAAACTGTCTAGGTTCAAATTTTTAACTGAAATATCAAAACCTAAAGCCGAAGCAACTAGCCAATAACTTGCAGAACTCCAATCGCCTTCGATAGTATAGGTAGTTGCCTTTACTTTTTGTTTTCCTTGGATGTTAAATTTCTTAAAATCATCATTCTTGATTTGTATACCAAATTTGCTCAAAGAATTTAAAGTCATTTGAACGTATGGAATACTTTTTAAATCTTTTACATTCAATTCAGAATCTTTTTCAGATAATGGCAATGAAATCAGCAAACCAGATAAAAACTGCGAACTTAAACTTCCGTCTAAATGAATCGTGTTTCCAATAAGTGGTCCTTTGATTTCGATTGGAATCAGGCCTGAATTTGTTTTTACATTTACCTTAAAAAGAGGCAAAATCGAATCAAAAAAATCCATTGGTCTTCTTACCAAGGAACCTTTTCCTTGTAAAGTGATTTTTTTGTCAAAAATTGCTGCCACACTTGTCAATAAGCGAATGCCAAGTCCACTTTCACCTACAGAAATTGATTTTTCTTCAAGTAATTGTGATATTCCTTTTATTTTTAATTCAGAAGAACTAACATATTCGACTTTTGCTCCTAATTCTAGAATGGCATTTAGAATGGCTTTTTCATCCTCACTGGAGCCAACATGAATCAAAGTAGAAACATCTTCTGCCAAAAATGCCAAAATCAAAGCACGTTGTGTGTCGCTTTTTGAACTTGGAATCTTAATTGAACCCGAATAATGCTCTTTTTTAACTTTGTGAATCATTTTTCTTTTTTAAATCAGCATTCATAATTTTAATCTGATGTCTAATTGATTCCTGATGAATATTGTCCATGAAATTCTTGACAAAAATTTGAGTTAAAAAATACTCGTCAGCTTTAGCTAATCTGGATTCAATCACTTTTCTCCAATGTTCCTCTTGTAAAATGGTTATGTTGTTTTGCTTTTTCAATAATCCAACTTCCTCACTTAATCTCATTCTTTCAGATAAAATTTCAAAGATTTGGTCATCTAAATTACCAATTTTTTGTCTGAAATTATCCAATTCTAAAATATGAGAATGCAAAACTTCTTTATTTCGTAAAACTAAATTAGAAATCAATTCTTTTAATTTGTCAGCTGTAATTTGCTGTTCCGCATCAGACCAAGCTTTTTCAGGATTTGGGTGTGTTTCGATAATCAAACCATCAAAATTCAGGTCCATGGCTTTTTGTGAAACTTCAAAAAGTAAATTTCCATTCCCCGTAATATGACTTGGATCGCAAATCATAGGAATTTCAGGTAAACTTTGCTTTAGCGAAATTGGAATTTCCCAACTAGGAACGTTGCGATATTTTGGATGTTTGTAAACTGAAAAACCACGATGAATTGCCGTTAAATCATTTATACCAGCTTTCATGAAACGTTCAAAAGCACCCAACCACAAACTTAAATCTGGATTAATTGGGTTTTTAATCATTACAGGAGTAGAAGTTCCTTTCAGAGAATCAACAATTTCCTGCACAGCAAAAGGGTTTACAGTTGTTCTGGCTCCAATCCACAAAACATCAATTCCTGCTCTTAAAGCGAGCTCGACATGTTTAGCATTTGCTACTTCTGTGCTTGTCGGTAGACCAACTTTTTTTCCTGCTTCAACATACCATTTTAAACCAATTTCTCCAATTCCTTCAAAAGAATCAGGGCGAGTTCTTGGTTTCCAAATACCTGCTCTCAATAGCGAAGTATCCGTCAATTTGGCAATATCTTCACAAATTTGAAACACTTGTTCTTCTGTTTCTGCACTGCATGGTCCAGAAATTAAAAATGGTCTTGCTTTTTGTTTTATTTGTTCCGTTAAATTCATTTTTTTAAAATAAAAAACCCGCCTCGATGCACGAAACGGGTAAATATGTATAACACTATTTGTTCGCGCCTAAGAGTTTAGCGACCAAAACCAAGAAGTGTAAGAAATCGATATTAAAATCATGTCGCAAAGTTATAGAAGTTTATTTAATTTAAACAATAAATAAATAAAAAAGTTTAATTATCTAGATAAATCAAGTGCTGTAGGACAAATTTTAATTTGTTTAGAAAAATAATTTATTTTTTATTTGGATATTAACTTATTTATTTTGAAAATTTGTGCCGTGAAAATAAATAATCAAAATATGAATTGGTGGCGCGCAACTCAACATTGGTGTGCTTGGGCGTAATTTATATTTTTCTCATAAATTTTAAATAATGGCTTGTCACACGTTGGCAAGCCTTTTTTTTTACTTCATTTTAATACTTCATGAAAATTTTTACACAAAAAACTGTCTTCAATACAGACACATTTACTCCAGTAGGAATGTTTTTAAACCTCAGAAATCATTTTTCTAAAATTGCACTTTTGGAAAGTAACGATTATCGCGATCGGTCAGAATCGAAGTCATTTCTGGCTCTTAATCCACTTTTAGAAATTCGTGTTCAAAATAATTTACTCGAATTAATCTTGGGAGATAAAGTCCTACAAAGCTATGATTTGAATTCAATTATTTTTTTGCCAGAAAAATTAAATGAAATAATTGGGCAAATTGACTTGGATTTGAGTTTATCTGAGTTCAATGGCTTTTTTGGTTTTGTAGGTTTTGAATTTGCTCACTTGATAGAAAAACATATCTTAAAACGAAAGAGTAGCCTTGATATCCCTGATTTACAGCTCTATATTTATGAGTATGTAGTTGTTTTGGACCATTTTAAAAATGAAGGCTACATTTTACACAATCAGTTTAAGAATGAATTTCCTTTAAAAAGTAAACCACTTGAATTACTGCAAAACAAATCGCATACGCCTTTGTACTTCGAAAAAATAGGTGAAGAGAAAAGTTCTTTTTCGGACGAAGAATACATGAATTTAGTAAGTAAAGCCAAAGAACATTGCAAAAGAGGAGATGTTTTTCAATTGGTTTTGTCTCGTGATTTTTCACAAGCTTATTTTGGAGATGATTTTGAAGTCTATAGAAGCTTACGAAACTTAAATCCATCGCCTTATTTGTTTTATTTTGATTTTGGAACACATCGTATTTTTGGATCTTCACCAGAAGCACAACTAAAAATAAATAAGCAAAAAGCCGAAATTCATCCTATTGCAGGAACAGTGAAAAAAACAGGAGACTCAGAAGTAGATGAAAAGTCTGTTTCCTTTTTGATTGCTGATAAAAAAGAAAATGCTGAACATACGATGTTGGTGGATTTGGCAAGAAATGATTTGAGTAAAAATTGCACAGATGTTAAGGTGGAGAAATACAAAGAGATTCAAGAATTTAGTCATGTGATTCATTTAGTCTCAAAAGTTACTGGAATTCAAAAAGAGAAAAACTCAGTACTTGATTTATTTGCAAATACTTTTCCTGCAGGAACTTTGAGTGGCACACCAAAACCAAAAGCATTAGAATTGATAGCGAAATATGAAAAAACAACACGAGATTATTACGGTGGTGCAATCGGTTTTATGAATTCTGCTGGGATTTTAAATTTCGCGATTGTTATTCGAAGCATTTTGTCAAAAAATCAAACCTTGCACTACAGAGCAGGAGCTGGAATAGTTATTCATTCAGACGAAAGAGGTGAGTTAAATGAAATTACAAATAAGTTAGGAGCAATCAGAAAAGCCTTAGAATTGGCACAACAAACAAAATTAAATTAAAGATGAAAATAGCAATTATAGACAATTACGATTCTTTTGTGTACAACCTGATTCGTTATTTGGAGGAAGAAAGTGAAGGAAGTTTGAGCATTATGCGAAACGATGAAATTGACGAACAAAAGCTTGAAGATGCGGACGCAATTTTGCTATCACCTGGACCAGGAATCCCTTCTGAAGCGGGAGAATTAATGCGTATCATCAAAGATTATCACAAGGAAAAGGCAATTTTGGGCGTTTGTCTTGGTCATCAAGCTTTAGCCGAATTTTTTGGAAATAAATTAGAATTGTGCACAGCACCTTTTCATGGCGAATCCAGTGAAATTGAAATTTTAGAAAATGCTTTTCTGTTTAAAGATTTGAAGATAAAAGTCACTGTTGGTCGCTACCACAGTTGGAGAACGAATCGTGATTTAAAAGCGCCTTTAATAGTAACCGCCTTAAGTGAACAAAATGAAGTGATGGCTTTTAGACATGAAAATTTACCTATTTCTGGAATTCAATTTCATCCTGAATCTATTTTAACGCCAGATGGTAGAAAAATAATTCGGAACTGGATCGCTGAAATTCAGGTAAAGCAAGAAATTTTAGAAAATAACCTTTAGTGCAACTTTCTGTCTTAGCGACTTAGTGGCAAAAAAAAACAAAAAATGAAACAATTATTAAACAAACTCATCGAACATCAAAGCCTAGATTATCAAGAGGCAAAACTGATTATTGAGCAAACAAACACTGGTCAATTTAATGACTTTCAGTTGATTGCAATCATGACAGCCTTACAGATGAGAGGTGTTAATTTACAGGAAATGAAAGGTTTCCAAGATGCATTGTTGGAATTTGCCCTTCCGATTGATTTAAGTGCATATCAAGGAATTGATTTGTGCGGTACAGGAGGCGACGGAAAAAACACCTTCAATATTTCAACAACAACATCTTTAGTTTTGGCTTCAATGGGGTTCAAAGTCATTAAACATGGGAATTATGGGGTCAGTTCTGTTTGTGGTTCTTCCAATGTTTTGGAATTTTTAGGTTTTCAATTTTACACCCAACAAGATGAATTGGAAAAGGAATTGGATACCAAAAATATTGCTTTCCTCCATGCTCCAGCTTTTCACCCAACACTTTCAAAAGTTGGTAAATTAAGAAAAGATTTAGGAATAAGAACATTTTTCAATTGTTTGGGACCTCTGGTGAATCCTGCCAAACCAAGTTTTCAGATGACAGGAACTTTCAGTTTAGAATTAGCTAAGATTTATCCCTTTTTACTAAAAGATAAGCGTGAAAACTTCAAAGTGATTTACAGTTTAGATGGTTATGACGAATTGACTTTAACACACGAAACAAAGATTCTTGGTAAAAGCGAAGATCACTTGTATTCAGCAGAGACATTTCAGACGGAAAAAGTCGTAGCTGAGCAAATTTTTGGAGGAAATACCATAGAGGAAGCAGCTCGGATTATGCTTAATATTTTAAAAGGAGAAGGAACAAAACAACAAAACGAGGTCATTGCCGCTAATGTTGCAACAGCAATTGATTGCATGACACAAAATGGGAATTTACTTAACGATTATCATGTGGCTTTGGAACAAATTGAAAGTGGAAAAAGCGCACAATTTTTTAAATTAAACTAATTTTTTATGAGAGATTATTGTATTTTTTATCTAAACCAAATAAGACATGTAAGTTTATTTTTTTTGAAGAGCCAAAAAGAAAGTACATTTAAGTTCTATTCTACATTCACCATGGTGAATTCGAAACTTATATGTTCTCTTTCCGGTAGCAAACTAGGTAAGCAATTTTTACATTCAACACACATCCTAAAAAATCTCACATGCCTTATATGGTTCAATATAGACCTAGTATTTTAAAAATAAGCATTTTATCTGATAACAAAACATAAATTAAACATGGAAAATATTTTAGAAATTATTATCGCAAACAAAAAAAAGGAAGTAGAAGTACTGAAAAAACAATTTAAATTGAGTGATTTTGAAAAATCAGTGAATTTCGGGAATAAAGTAAGTTCAATCAGTGCGTCGATCCGCTCGAAAGATTTTGGAATCATTGCTGAAATTAAGCGTAAATCTCCAAGCGCTGGAGATATGAGACAAGGAATTAATCCCGTTGAAATAGCTAAATCTTATGTAGAGTCTGGAATGGCAGGAATTTCAATTTTAACAGATTATGATTTTTTTGGTGGAACAAATGATGATGTAATTCAAGTTAAAAAACACTTTTCAGTTCCTGTTCTGAGAAAAGAATTTATCGTTGATGAAATTCAAATTTTTGAGTCAAAAGCAATTGGAGCTGACGCCATTTTATTAATAGCAGAAGTGTTGACAGCCAAACAAGTTAGAGAATTTACCATTATTGCCAAAAGCTTGGGCTTGGAGGTTATTATGGAATTGCATGATTTTCAGCAGCTAGATAAGTTTTATGATGAAATTGATATTCTAGGTGTCAACAATCGAAATCTAAAATCACAAATAACAAGTTTAGAAACGTCATTTCAACTAGCTCCATATTTACCAAAAGATGTCTTGAAAATTTCCGAATCTGGCATCAAATCCGCAGAAGAAATTAAGATTCTTTCTAGTTTGAACTTCAATGGAGCCTTGATTGGAGAAAGTATTTTGAAAAATCCAGAAATGGATCTGTTTTTACAGCAATTAAATCAATTATCACATGAAGGTTAAAGTATGCGGCATCAATGACTTAGATGCTATGGCTAATTTGGAGAAAATTGGAAGTATTGATTTTTTAGGTTTCATATTTTATGAAGAATCAAAGCGTTTTGTGAAAATTACTTTGCCAAAAGTAAAGGTTAAAAATAGAGTAGGGGTTTTTGTAAATGAAACTGAATCTTTCATCAAAGAAAAAATCAAGCAATACGATTTAGATTTTGTTCAATTGCATGGAAACGAAAGTCCTGAATTTTGCAGGAGAATTAAAAAAAATATTCCTGTCATAAAAGCTTTTGGCGTTGATTCGAATTTTGCATTTTCAATTTTGAATCAATTTGTAGATGCAGTTGATTATTTTCTTTTCGACACAAAAACTGAAATACATGGAGGGTCAGGATTGAAATTTAATTGGAACCTCTTAGCAAATTACACTTTAACAACTCCATTTTTTTTAAGCGGAGGAATTAGTCCAAATGATGTTTCAGACATTAAAAAGCTTTCACATCCGGCTTTTTACGGACTAGATTTAAATAGTGGTTTTGAGTTGGAACCAGGAATTAAGGATGTAGAAAAGGTGAATACATTTATAAAGAAATATTATGAAAACAGTATATCAAGCAGATGAATTGGGCTTTTTTGGAGAATTTGGAGGAGCTTTTATTCCAGAATTACTTCAAAATCAGGTGAATGAATTAGCTTCAAAATACAATGAACTTAAAGGGAATGAAGGTTTTCAAAAAGAATTTGAAGCTTTGTTGAAAGTTTATGTTGGGCGTCCAACTCCCTTGTATTTTTCTGAAAATTTAAGTCATAAATACAAGGCAAAAATTTACTTAAAAAGAGAAGATTTATGCCATACCGGTGCACATAAAATCAATAATACCTTAGGTCAAATTTTGTTGGCCAAGGCAATGAAAAAAACTCAGATAATTGCTGAAACGGGCGCTGGTCAGCATGGAGTTGCCACAGCAACAGCTTGTGC
>JBKCGI010000137.1:0-6098 GCA_046303515.1 Flavobacteriia bacterium
GCTTAGAATCAAGCTTTTTTAGTTTTTCAACTGGAATATTTAATGGCGACAACAAAGCCAAAATACACGAATTTGGAGCATATACCCTTACCTACAATGATTTGCAATTGAACAAACAATTTCATTCCGAGGAGAAATTCAGACGCTTTTTTATTCACAGTAAAAACTACATTATTTTTGAAAATGAAAAAGGTGAAATGTTTGATTTTAAATTTAAAAAAATAAATAGGACATTTTGGATTCAAGTAGACAAAAAATTGATTCAATTTAATTTCAAGAAATCTTGTTTTCTCATGGATAAAACTTGTATTCCTGTCAGCATAAAAAGCATCCGGTAAATTTTTATTTCTCCTCAGTTTTCTTTACATTTGCATTCAAAAAACTAACTAATGAGCGTATATTTTGACAATGCAGCAACGACACCTATGCTACCAGAAGTAGTGGAGGCCATGTGTCAAACTTTAAAAAACACCTTCGGAAATCCATCTTCAACTCACGCATTTGGTAGAGAAGCCAAAGGAATTCTGGAAAATTCAAGAAGAACAGTTGCCAAAATATTAAATTGCGCTCCAGCTGAAATCATTTTCACTTCAGGAGGAACTGAAGCCGATAACATGGCTTTTATTACTGCGATTGAACATTTGAATGTAAAGCACATCATCACAAGTAAAATCGAGCATCATGCTGTAGGTCATTCCGCAGAAAAATTTGCCAAACAATACAATATCAAACTAAGTTATGTTGATTTAGACGAAAAAGGAAATGTAAACTTAGCTCATTTAGAAAATTTACTTCAAAATAATCCTGAATCTTTCGTTTCTTTAATGCACGCTAACAACGAAATTGGAACTTTATTGGATTTACATCGAGTTTCTGAAATTTGTCAGCGCTACAATGCTTATTTCCATTCAGACACCGTGCAAACAATGGGACATTACGCTTTTGATTTAAGTGCTTTAAAAATTGATTTTATCACAGGTGCAGCTCATAAATTTCATGGCCCAAAGGGAATTGGTTTTTTATATGTCAACAAAAATATCAAACCAAGTAACTTAATTCATGGTGGTTCCCAAGAAAGAGGTTTTCGTGCGGGAACAGAAAATATGTCAGGAATTGTTGGAATCGCAAAGGCTTTACAAATTGCAAACGACAACATTTTAGAACATCAACAGCACGTTCAAGGACTCAAAAATCAATTCATGAGTCGCATAAAAGAAACAATTTCTGATGTGCAATTTAATGGTGAAACAAATCCTGAGAAAAGCTTGTATACTGTTTTAAGCTGTTCTTTACCGAAGAACGAAAAATCTGGGATGCTTTTATTTACGCTGGATTTAAAAGGAATTGCTTGTAGTGGCGGTAGCGCTTGTACATCTGGAGCCAATAAAGGATCGCACGTTATTGAAGGAATAAATGCCGATATGAATCGACCAACAGTACGTTTTTCATTTTCGCATTTAAATAAAATGGAAGAAGTTGATTTTGTGATTGAAAAATTAGCTGAAATATACACTAACGTAAAAGTTTAAATTGTGAAAATCTTTCTTCTACTCCTCACGTTAGCATTTGCTTTAAGTTCTAAGGCTCAAAATCTATACTTTCCTCCTATTTCAGGAACAAATTGGGATACAATTGACCCTATTTCACTAGGTTATTGCCAAGAAAACATTGACATTCTTCATGATTACTTAAATACAACTAATTCTAAAGCATTCATAATGCTAAAGGACGGAAAAATTGTTTTTGAATGGTATTATGACGACTTTACAAAAGATAGTTTACATATTTGGAACTCAGCTGGTAAAACGCTAACTGCAATGGCTGTAGGAATTGCACAACAAGAAGGATATTTAAGTTTAAACGATACAACATCTCATTATTTAGGTCAAGGTTGGACAAGTTTAACTCCGCAGCAAGAAGAAAAAATTACAATTTGGAATCAACTAACAATGACAACCGGCTTAAATCATACTGGCGATCACTTTTGTACTGATCCAAGTTGTTTAGTTTACATTGCAGAACCTGGCACGAGATGGATGTATCATAATGCACCATACACTTTGTTGGACGGGGTAATTGAAAGTGCAACTGGAATGAATTTAAATGCATATGTTAATCAAAAAATCAGATCAAAAATAGGAATGAATGGATTTTTTTTTCCTGCTGGATATAACAATATAAATTTAAGTAATGCGCGCAGTATGGCGAGATATGGCTTATTACTTTTAGGACAAGGTACTTGGAACGGAACAGCTGTTTTAAATGATCCAACCTTTTTTCAAGAAATGACAAATTCTTCTCAAACATTAAACCCTGCTTATGGCTATTTAACCTGGTTGAATGGAAAAGGATCGTTTATGCTTCCTTCTCCTGATGTGCAATTGACAATTAACGAAGATCCATTGCCAAATGCACCACTTGATTTATTTGCTGCTTTAGGTAAAGATGGACAAATAATCAATATTGTACCAAGTCAAAACGTCGTTTTTATAAGAATGGGAGACAGTGATGGAACAAGTCTTGTTGGAACACAATACAACGATACAATTTGGCAAAATATTAATCAATTAACGTGTAATGCAACAATTCAAGATTTTGAAAATCAAAAGATTACTTTAAGTCCGAATCCATCACACAATTACCTACACATAAGTGCTGAAAATGAAGTTGTTAAAACAGAAATTTTTAATCCTAGTGGAGAAAAAATCAAACAAATGGATGGAAATAAAACAATTTCAATTGAAGACTTAGAAAGTGGTTTTTATATCTTGAAGGTTTATTTTAAAGATTCAACGATAAATTTAAGATTTATAAAACAATAATATGCACATTCTAGCAATTCCTTCGTGGTATCCCAATGCAAAAAATCCCTACAATGGAAATTTCATAGAAAGACATTTAGAATTAATGGCTAAAAACCACAAAGTAAGCGTATTATCTTTCCAAACGCAGCAAAGTTCTTTTCGACAGCTGAAGTTTAATTTTTTATCATGAAATTTTTCATATGAATGTTCTTTTTATTGCTTCTTGGTATCCAAACAAAGAAACTCCAACAAATGGAAATTTCATTCAAAAACATGCGCAAGCAGTAGCTCTAATTCATAATGTTCAACTGATTACCTTTGTTCCAACTTTGTCAGTAAATGAAATCCAAATTGAACATAAAGTAGTTGAAAATGTTGCCGAATACATTATTTATTACCCTAAAATTATAAGTAAAATTCTTATCTATAAGCAAGGCAAACAACTTTTATCGCAGTATAAAGCTATCACAAAAGTATTAAAACTAATTGATTCGAAAAAAATTGACATTTGTCACCTAAATGTTTGCCTGCCATATGGTATTTGGGCATATTACTTGAAAAGAAAATTTAAAATCCCTTATGTTTTAAGCGAACACTCAAGTGCTTTTCATAGAAAAATAAATGGATTTTCGTTTTTACAGAAAAAATTAGCTACTTTTTTACTTAGAAGAGCTGCACATATATTACCAGTAAGTGAAGATTTAGCAATTCATTTGAGAAAATTAGCACCAAATAATAATTATACAATTGTTTCTAATGTAGTAGATGAAAATATTTTTAAACTTAAAAATAATTCAAAGCAGAAAAGTCACAAATTTGTTCATATTTCCAATGCTGTTGAATCTGCTAAAAACATACTTGGAATAATCAAAGTAATCCATGAAATAAGTCATCATAGATCTGATTTTCAAATTGATATTGTAAGTGATGGTGATTTTAAATACGCAAAAGAGTTTGCCGAAAATTTGGGAATTCTAGATCGTTTTATCAATTTTAAAAGTACACAGACAACCGAAGAAATTGCTGATACTTTGCAAGATTCTTTGGCTTTAATCCTATTTAGTAATTACGAGAATTTTCCTTGTGTAATACCTGAAGCATGGATGTCAGGAATTCCAGTTATTGCAACTTCAGTCAACGGAATTCCTGAACACGTAAATTCAAGCAATGGAATTTTGGTTCAAAAAAATGATGAAAAAGCACTTGAAAATGCAATCTTAAAAATTTTAGATGAAAAAATTTCTTTTGATGTTAACAACATAAGAGCTTATGCATTGAAAAATTTCAGTTATAAACATGTAGGGGAACAAATCAGTCAGATTTATTTCAGAACCCTAAAAAAGTAGTAAAAATGAAAAAACTCCTATTAAATTTTTTACTTTTTTTTATTTTTTCAACATTTACCTATGGTCAAAAGGAAAATATTTTTTTCAGTGCCGAATACGCTTACGGAGCAATTATTCCTGAATATCAATTCGTAAATTCAATAGTCGAAAAAAACATTCAACAACTTGAATTTTCGCTCCTAAAAAAAACATACGGAACAAGTTATTGGCAACGAAAATACAATTACCCTCAATTTGGTTTTTCATTATTTGCATCCACTTTAGGAAACAAAACAATTTTGGGCGACGAATTTGCCCTCTACCCTTTTGTGCAATTTTCCTCTCACCCTACGCACAAATTTCACATCGAAAATAAAATTGGTTTGGGTTTAGGTTTTGCCACCAAACGCTTTGATTTAGAAGAAAATTATCAAAATATTGCTGTTGGATCAATTGTGAATGTGCATTTCAATTACCGCCTTGGTTTTGCTTATGACTTTAATGCAACAACCAGCCTGAGAGCCGGATTAAATTTTCACCACTACTCCAATGCAAACATGAAAGAGCCAAATTTGGGAATAAATATGGTGAGCGCTTCTCTTGGATTAACAAAAGCAATCTCTCCGCAAAAAACGAGATTAACTCCAGAAATTCCAAGTTTCGAAAAGGGAAATGAATTTCTATTTATCCAGTCTTTTGGAGGAAAACATACCCGAGCTTTGCAATCTGATGTTTATTTCACTTCCTCTTTTGCGTTCGAGTTTAATCGTAAATTGAATCATATTTTTCATTTTGGTGCGGGTTTAGATGTTTTCTATGATTCTTCAACAAAAATTGAAATGTCAGTTAAAGACAGTTCAAATTACACTAAAAAGGATGATTTTAGAACTGGAATTCACATCGCACAAGAATTTGTTTACAATAAATGTAGTTTTATCATTCAAGAAGGAATCTATCTTGGTCTCATGGACAAGGTGAGTCATAGTTTCATGTACAATAAAATTATTTTTAGATATAAGTGGAACAAACATTTTATCACACAAGCAGCTGTCAAATCTCATTTACACATTTTGGATTATCCTGAAATTGGTTTTTCTTATTATTTTTAAAATGAAGAAATTAGTTTTATATATCTTATTTTTCGCGGCATTATTTTCTTGTCAAAAGGAAGAATTAAGTCAAAGTCAAGCTTTAGGGTATTTCGATAAAATCAATTTTGAAAGTTACTTTGACGTAGAGTTAATTCAAGGCAATGAAACTAAAATAGAATACATCGGCTCAGAAAAAGCGGTTAAAAATCTTTCTATTACTGTTGAAGACTCTGTCCTTACCTTAAAAAACACTTCGAATTGGTTGTGGCTAAATCCTGACAAAAATAAAATGAAGCTAAAAATTACCTTTCAGGATTTGAAGCAACTCAATGTCTATGAAAGTTGCGAAATTTTCTCAAAAGATACGTTAACTGGAGATGAATTGGGAGTGATTTTCGCAAGCAAGCTCAATAATGCAAATTTAAAACTCAACTACAACACCTTCTTTTACTACAACAATCATCCTTGTGGGGGAAAACTTACCCTTTCTGGATCATGTAATTATTTGAAAATTTGGAATTATGCCTTAATGCAAGTGGATGCCTCTGAATTAAACTCCCATTTAGTAACAATTGACAACTATTCCAAAGGAGATTGTAAAGTGAAAACTCCCAATTGGATTGAGTATGCAATTTATGGAGAAGGAAATATTTATTGTTATGGAAATCCGACTCAGGTAGTTGCAAAAAATTCAAGTACAAAGGGGAAGTTTTACTTGGAGTAATCAAAAAAAATAAACACATAGATTCTGTGTTAATATCCAAATAAAATATTATTTTTTTTATTTTTGTTTTTCAAAACAGCCAAGAGCTAGTTTCTAAGAGGGAGTAACCATTGTTTGTTGCTCTCTCTTCTTTTTTTCATAATCTTTTTCGTAA
>JBKCGI010000138.1:0-17553 GCA_046303515.1 Flavobacteriia bacterium
CAGTCAAACTTTTCCCTTGATTTTTGAGTTGCGTATGATTTCCTTGAAAAACAACTTCACCACCAAAAACGCCAGCCATTGGTCCGATATCAATAATTTCATCAGCAGCTCGCATGATTTCTTCTTCGTGCTCTACGATAATCACTGTATTACCCAAATCACGTAAATCTTTCAAAACACGAATCAAACGATTTGTATCTCGTGGATGTAAACCTATACTCGGTTCATCCAAAATATACATCGAACCAACCAGACTACTTCCCAAAGAAGTAGACAAATTGATACGTTGAGATTCTCCTCCTGACAGGGAATTCGATTGACGATTTAAGGTCAAATAATCCAAACCAACTTCACTTAAGAAAAACAAACGGTTAGTGATTTCAGGCATCAATCTTTTGGCAACTTGCGTATCGTGTTCTTCTAATTTTAAATTCTGAAAGAAGGGTAAAATCTCTTTAATTGGACTTAATACAATATCCGTAATCGTTTTTCCTGCAACCAAAACATAATTGGCATCTTTACGCAAACGCGTTCCCTTACAATCTGGACAAACTGTTTTTCCACGATAACGCGAAAGCATTACTCTGTATTGAATTTTATATGTCTGACTTTCAACAAATTTGAAAAAGGCATTTAAACCATTGACACTACTATTCCCTTCCCACAAAAATGCTATTTCATTGTCCGTTAGATCTTTGATTGGTCGGTGAATCGGGAAATTAAATTTACTTGAAGCCAAAATAAACTCTTGCAAATACTGTCCCATTGTGTCACCTTTCCATGGAGCAACAGCGCCTTCAAAAACGCTTAAATTTACATTTGGAATAACTAATTTGGCATCAATTCCAATCACAGAACCAAAGCCTTCACAGGTTTTACAGGCTCCAAATGGATTGTTAAAAGTGAAAAAATGCTCACTTGGTTCAACGAATTCCATACCATCCAACTCAAAACGATTGTTGAAATCTACGGTTTCTTTCGTATCGGGGAAGTACAATTGGCAATTTCCACCACTTTCAGCAAAAGCTAAGGAAATGGAATCGCTAATTCTGGCTTCAAAATCCTCTTCATCGCTCGTTTTAATTCGGTCGATAATCAATTTTGCCTCTAAATATTTTTTATCTTGAATGGTTTTATCTTCCAAATCAAACACCTCATCTTCAATCAAAAGGCGGACATATCCTTGTTCTTTTAACAAGGCAATTTGTCGCTCAAAACCATACTTTTCAAAACTTGTAAGCGGTGCTAAAATAAATGCTTTCGTACCGTTTTCTTGCTGACGTAAATGATTCACAACATCAGTAACAGTGTGTTTTTTTACTTCATTTCCAGAAATCGGAGAATAGGTTTTTCCAATACGCGCGTAAAGTAATTTTAGATAATCATAGATTTCAGTTACCGTTCCTACCGTTGAACGAGGATTAGAAGAAATGACTTTTTGTTCAATAGCAATTGCAGGTGAAATTCCTTTGATGAAATCCACTTCTGGTTTATCTAATTTCCCTAAAAACTGACGTGCGTAAGAAGATAAACTTTCAACATAGCGCCTTTGCCCCTCAGCATAAAGGGTATCAAATGCTAGAGAAGATTTTCCTGACCCTGACAAACCTGTGATGACCGTAATTTTTCCGTGTTGGATTTTCACGTCAATGTTTTTCAAGTTGTGCACCCTAGCGCCTTTGATATGTATGAATTTTTCTTGCACGGTAAATTTGAATGAGCTGTAAAATTAGAAAATTAAACAGATTTTTTGAAATTAAGTTTGAAAATACATTTGATTTTCAGCGTCAAACCGTTCACTAACCGTTAAGCAACGAATATTTAACTAGAAAACAGCAAGTTATAAAATACTCAATTTACCTCAAATGAAATTAAACCGTCTTTTTTTCTGAAAAAGGAATCAAATTTAGAACGCGGAATTGTTGTCATTTCTTCCCCTTTTTTGATTAAAATCTCATCCAGGTTAAAAACGCGGCCATTAATAAAGCTTTGATTCACATTTTCATAATGATCATTGTTTAGTGAACCAAAAACAACAACTTCATGCGACTTCAATAGAATTTTCACCTTGAAACTAGAGCTATCTAAATCTTGGACTGTTTGCTGCTTTTCCCAATCAATTTTTTGAGACTTGGTTAACTTGAAAACACGTGCTTGCTCATCAAAAAGATGAAATCCATCAGTATGGTTTAGGGTGTAATTGATTTCAATTGTTTGATCCGAACTATTTTTTACCACAAAATATTCTTGCCACGAACAAGCAGAAAGCGAAAAAAGCAATATTACAAAAGCGAATAGTTTCATTTTTTAAGAAAATACTCCAGTGCCAAATCATAACTTTTTAAGCCAAAACCAAAAATGCAACCTACACAAACAGAAGAAAGTAGCGAAACATGTCTAAAATCTTCACGTGCCATCACATTCGAAATATGAACTTCCACTACTGGAGTTGAAACGCTTGAAATACAATCCCGAATGGCCACACTCGTATGGGTATATCCACCAGCATTGATTAAGATTCCATCAACCTCAGCTTTTTGTATCGCATCAATGATTTCTCCTTCAATATTCGATTGAAAATAGGAAATTTCAAGCTCAAAACGACTTTTTAATTCACTCAAATAATCTTCAAAGGTGAGATTTCCGTATATTTGTGGTTCACGTTTTCCTAATAAATTTAGATTAGGACCGTTAAGAATTAAAATCTTCATACATGACTGTTTGGGAGCGCTATATTAAGCATTTTATTTCGTATTTGAAAATCGAAAAAGGTTTAGCTGAAAACTCTGTACATGCATATGAACGGGATGTTGAGAAACTAAAATCCTATGCGGAAGATTTCAATTTAGAGCCAAAAACCATTTCGTTGGAAAACCTGCAACATTTCATAGCTGAATTACATGATTTAGGATTAGCCGCTCGCAGTCAAGCAAGAATTATCAGTGGCATAAAACAATTTTACACGTTTCTGATTTTAGAAAATGAAATTCAAAATGACCCTTGTGAATTGCTGGAAATGCCTAAAATTGGTATGAAATTACCTGAGGTTTTGGATATTGAAGAAATCGATGCGATGATTCAAATAATTGACGTAAGTAAAGCTGAAGGACATCGAAATCGTGCCATTTTAGAAACACTTTACAGCTGTGGTTTGCGGGTTTCGGAATTAGTTAACCTCAAGTTTTCGGATCTTTATTTTGATGAAGGTTTTGTGCGTGTTTTAGGTAAAGGAAGCAAACAAAGACTTGTTCCAGTGAGCAAACAAGTCGAAAAAGAAATAGGACTTTACACTAAAAATATCCGAAATCACTTGCAAATAAAACCTGGAAATGAAAATTTTGTGTTCCTCAACAGACGGGGTTCCAAGTTAACACGCGAGATGATTTTTTTAATTATTAAAGACTTGGCAAAGCAAATTGGACTACAAAAAAACATCAGTCCACATACCTTTAGGCATTCTTTTGCTACGCACTTAATCGAAGGAGGAGCAAATTTACGCGCCATACAAGAAATGCTGGGGCATGAATCTATAACCACAACAGAGATTTACACACATTTGGATCAACGTTTTTTGAGAGAGGCTATTTTGTCGTATCACCCTAGAAATAAAAAATAAACTACTTATTGTTCGCCACAAATCACTAGTATAAGGGAATTGCCACACCGCGTTAGCAGCGACGAAGTCATATGCACAGATTACTTTTTTAACTCAAATACACAAGCATCTAAAAAATATCACAGATTATTCAAAAATACCTTTAGGTATTTTGCAATTTGTGTAATTAAAATCTTGCATTCACACATATATTATCAAAAAAAAATCCGTGCATCCGTGGCAAAAAAAAGAGTATTTAAATCATAGTTAAGCCGTTAAAAAACAACTAACAAACATTGTGTAATTGTTTTATAGTCAAATACACATTATAAAGAAAAATCCGTGCATCCGAGGCAAAAAAAAAGAGAATACAAAACTAAGTTACATCACTATAAATCAGAAACACAAGAAATGAAAATTGGCAAATAAAAAATTGAAGTTCTCACTCAAATCGCAACAATAGGAGATTGGCCACGGATGCACAGATTATTTTTTTATTCAAATACAACTAAAAAATATCACAGATTATTCTAAAATACCTTTAGGTATTTTGCAATTTGTGTAATTAAAATCTTGTATTCACACATATATTATCAAAAAAAAATCCGTGCATCCGTGGCAAAAAAAAAACAGAAATAATCTTTGCACAATTTTTGCTAAAGTAAATCTTATGAAATTACAAATAATACTTCTCGCGACACTGATTTTAGCTTGTGCAAATAAGTCCCTTAAACAAAACTTAGCTCTAATTCCTTATCCAGAGGTAAAAAGTAAAATATTTACTTTCAAGGAAAATCAATCTCAACAATATTTATCTGCAAAGTCGGAGCAACAAGATTCAATCGTCAAGGCAACAAAAACAATACTTTTTGATTTTTTGGTCAATGAAATTTTCCCATCTTGGTATGGCACCAAATGGGATTATAACGGAACGACCGAAACTCCACAGGAAGGTAAAATCGCCTGCGGTTATTTTGTTACAACAACTTTGCGCGACTTAGGTTTTGATCTGAATCGATACAAGTATGCGCAAATGGCTTCTGAAGCAATGATTTTAAAATTTAACAGCAATGTAAAACGCTTTTCTCATGTAGAAGATCAAATTACCTTAAACTACTTCAACCAATTTGAAACGGGAATTTTTATAGTCGGAATGGACAGCCATACTGGATTTATTGTAAAAAATGGCAAAGAAATTAAATTCATCCATGCTGTAAAATACGAAGATATCGACGGCGTAGTTTCTCAAGACCTTGAAAGCGACAATTTGTTTAATCTTTCTTCTTACAAAGTAATTGGTGAAATTCTTACAGATGTAATGGTGAGAAAATGGTTAGAAGGTGAGAAATTTGAGTGATGTTTTGGGTTAAAACACATAGGCACATAGTTGAAACAACTATTCTGTAATCACTTGCTCTTTTGCCCAAATTATTACTTGTTCATTTTCTGGACGATAATGAATTTCAGAAAGTGAAACCTTGTCTAGATCAATTACTTTGTCAACTTTACAAAAATCGAAGCCCATTTTAATTCTTTTTTCTTTACCTATTTCCCCTAGATGTGCTTGAAATTCGTATTTCCCCTTTGGTGCAATTTGCAACAGCATCGGAAAACTAGCATTACATTGTATGCTTGAAGTATGGAAAAAGTTGTCATTGACAAAACGTAAGGAATAGCCAATACCAAGACAAGTAGATGACAAAAAATAAACCGTATCCGTATAATCATTGTGCAGCGTGGCATTTATTTCAATTGAACCTTCAAATGAATTCACCCGTTTTGCCGAAAAGTCGAATCGGATTTTTTTTAAGATATTTTGCTTTAAATTATTGTTTTCTTCTTTATCCAATTGTAGCATGTTGACATTTGGAAGATTTTTGCTGTGAAGGTTTTCTTTTTTAGGAGACTCACAAGAAAGAAGTAAGGAAAGGAAGATGAAAAATTGGACTTGTTTGAGCATGTGGATAGGTTTTAAAGTTTAGTAGTTTGTGAATCATATCAATTTCTTTCACTAGTAAAAGCGCTTTGAAGTACTTTCTATTTCTTACTAGTAAATTTACTCATTAAATTCGATTATGTCAAATTTCATTTTGTTGCTCCAAAAATCTATATCGTTAAAATAGAATTTTGTTAAAGGATAATTCCCTTGTTCTGTTTTTCCACTCCAGGTTAAATGAACTGTTGCTAATTTTCCATCCGATAAACGAATCAAAACATCATCGTTATCTTGTCGTTTTGCAATTATCTCCATACTTCTTTCGAATAATGGATGTGTCGAACTAATCTCTTTATCTAACTCCTTTTTTAAATGTTCTCCTAAATCATTCAATGCTAAGACGTCACACCAAGGTGCCTTAAAAGACAAACCAAAAATTGAAGAATTAAGGAGATCTTCCAAATTTCCTTGTCTTAACAAATCTTCAATGGCACTTTGAATACTGTCTCTCGTCAACTCCTTTACAAACAAATCAGGCGGTTTTTGATAAAGTCCACTTAAATTTTGTCCTGTTTTCTTGTCATCTTCAATTTCGGTTAGTAAAAACTTATAAGTCCAAACATTAATACCATAAAGTCTGCCGTCTTCAAAGTCAACGTGGATATTACAAAATTCAATTTCATTGTCCCACTTATTCGGGTCAACTTCTTCAAATTCTAACCATAGTTTAAATTTTTGTCCCATTTTCTATTTTCCAGTTAAAATTTAACGCCCCACACTTTGGGCAATTCATACATTCTTGATCTAGGCTATAATAAGTGCAACAATTACATTTTCCATAAATTGTGTAAAGATGTGTTACAATATATTTTGCGTCACCTTGCTTAAGTTTAAAATTGTTAAAAATGAACATTGTTGCATGAAGAGGCGATTCAACCATAATCCCTAAAATTTTGCTCTTGTCTGAAATAGTAAATTGAGGGACCTCAATACCCTCTTTAGGCAGGCAGTTTTTACATTTTACTTTCATTTTAAGTGTCATTCTAGAATTGGTTATAACTTTACACTAATTAACAAATCCAACTATTCGATGCTGCATATTCAAATCTAATACTATTCCTATTAAGTTCAAAAACATTCCAATGAAAAAAATGGCGGTGGCGCTTTAAGCACTGTATTGTGAATTTAATTTATCTTGTTTAATACACTTTCTAGTTCGACGATATCTAATTCTTTATAATTACTCAGGGTGAAAGCTGATTTTGAAATCTTGGTTTTTGACTTTGCAAGTATAGGAGTTCCATTCTTCAAACCAATTCCAAGAACAGTTATTTTTTGACCTAATGGTACATTTTTAAATATTGTTTTACCTGCTTTGGTGTCTCCATTCAATATTGTTCGTTCACCGTCAACACCTTCAAAAATTAACCTGATTTTTTGTTCTATGTTTTCATTGCTATTCACAATAAAGTCAGTTTTCTGATCATCTGGCATATCAAGAAAACGATCACAATTTATCCAACCTAACTTATTAATTGCAAAAACATAATTATCTAGTTCAAAGCCTTTTATTTTAATAGACGCATCTTTTCTGGATTTTTCAAATTTTGCTCTAAACTTCGCTTTGAATTTTTGCCAGTTAATTCCACGATAACCGCTTACACCAACACTATATTCCCATCCAAGTGCAATCCCACCTGGAAATGAAGCAACATCATACGGTGGAATTTTTTTTAAATATTCTATATAAAGAGCAATGGCTTCAACTGAATAGCAAGGTTGCTCGTTATAATAATAGCCATCATCCTTACCAGCAAGTTTGAAATTATACATATTGCCCTTTTGGTCGATATTAAATTTGATAAAAAAATCATAGTCGTTTTTATAGAATTTTTCGGCAAATGCGACTTGTGTATGTTCCTGATTATTTAGATAATCCCACATATTTTCTGATGTGCCAGAAAGTTTACCTTCCAGAGAAGCACCGTTTCCTCCTGCACAGCCAATGAAATAGTCATACATGTTTTCAGTAATTTCTATTGGATATACCAGGGGTGCTCCACCATCTACGTTGGAACTTTCAGTTTGAACAGGTTGCTCCAATTCGAACATTTTATAATCAGGAATCCAAGTAAAAGAACCGTTAGGGTTATTTACAGAATAAAATAAATCCATTTCATTTTTCAGTTTTCTCTTAGGGAATCCTATTTGTATTGCTTTACCGTCGATTATTTCTAGCTTTTTGCCTTCTGATTTCGCTGCAATATAAGCCATTCCTCCCGAGGCTAAAATACTTCCTTGAGAATTGGTATGAAGCCCTTGCCCAATAATAGAGGAGTTTGAGTAACATTCCCTTAGTTCTATTGTGATTATACCTTTGGGTTTTGTACCATCTTTAAAAGCAAAACTATTTGCTGGAATATATAATATAGTTCCTTGCTTACCTTTGATAACAGACTCCTCGTTGGCAGATATTTCAAATCTAGAATTGAGCGGTTTTAAATTTGTCATTAAATCCTTTACATGTTCCATTGGTATATAAATTCTTTCTGAAAAATATTCTTTATTGCTATCACAGCCGAATAGTATAAAAATAAGTATTAAGAAATTAAATGTTTTTATTTTCATATGTTTACGTATTCAGGATTTTTGGTATAACGTTTTGCGCCTAGGCGATCGCCGCCGCTCGATTCTGTTTATTCAAAACTACTAATTTTCCTTTTAAGCACCAAAACTTTCCTTTGAAAAAAGTGGTGGTGGCGCTTCAGGCGCTGTTAGTGGTATCATTTTTCTTTTTCCTGGAGTAAATTGCAAATCCTCCAAGAATCGCTAAAAAATGAACACTCCAAAAAACTTGGAGATCAAGATCTCGAATGACTTGTTGAATAAGGTTGGGGTAATATTTGTTTAGTTTTCCTGTTTTTAAACCATGAATAATAATTCGGTTATTTGATTTCCTTAAGAAACTTGAAAAACTAAAATATTCATACGAATAAATCGTGAGGGAATCTCCTTTTTTTATCTGTCGAATTTCTTGTTTGGAAATATCTAAAGGATTAATGTTGTCAAGTTCAAAAGTATTCTTATCAGTTTTAAAATACCATGAAGGAGAGCCGCGTACAGCTCCTCCATGATATTCTGGATTTTTTATAAGAACAACATCATACTTGACAATGTTTCTTTTGTCAAAACCGCCAAAAAACATGCGATAATACACCAAACACATTATTGGTCCAACAATTATCATTAATGCAATTTTCGATTTCTTACTCATTACAGGTTTTATCAATTACCACTAACGTCATTAAATGTCCCATTCCATGAGACTTACCCAACACATTTTGCATAGATAGGTCTAGTTTCATGAGCCATTACTCCCCAAATATAATATTTATTTCAAAACCTTTCAAAAAAAAAGAGCGCCCTTTTCTTAAAGCTGAATAGATAAATTGTCTAACTTTAATTTATTTGTTTTCAAATTCATTTTCGAGTTCTTCAATTGTAGGAAGTTTATATTTTAAATTTTCAGGAATTGCTTCAGTTAGTTTGTATTCACTTATTCCCATTGGTTTATTAATATCTCTTAATGCATATTCAACCTCGACTTTATCTTTTGATTTACAAAGCAAAATTCCTATTGTTGGATTATCAATTTCTTTTTTCAAAAGCGAATCTACTGCAGAAAGGTAAAAATTTAATTTGCCAGCATGTTCAGGTTTAAACTTCCCTGACTTAAGCTCAATTACAACATACGCTCTCAATTCAAGATGGTAAAACAACATATCCACATAATAGTCATTTTCGCTAATTTCAATTTTATATTGTCTACCAACAAACGCAAAACCTTTACCTAATTCTAGGAGAAACTTTGTAATATGTTTGCTTAATTCATCTTCTATTATTTTTTCTAAGGCATCTTCTTGCAAACCTAAAAAGTCGAAATTATATGGATCTTTAAGTGTTTCATTTGCCAATTTCGATTGAATTTCAGGTAATGTAGCTTCAAAATTATTTGCAGAATTACCAATTCTTGCATAATAATCTGATTTTATTTGTGCTTCTAAAGTATCTCTATCCCAGGCATTTATCAGACATTTTTCGATATAAAATTCTGCCTTAGCTAAATCCTTTATCTTACTAACTATCAATCTATTATGACCCCAAGGAATTTATGCCACGGCTTGTGGCACAAATTCATATTTTTGAGAATAAAATAAAAACCATTGTCTAATTGCATAAATATTTCTTCTAGAGAAACCTTTCATATCAGGAAATTCAGCACTTAACTCAAAGGCTATCTTCTCAATAACATTAGAACCCCAATCAGAATTTATCAATTTGTTATCAACTTCTTTTCCAATTTCCCAATAAAGTTCTAAAAGCTGTGAATTAATAGAAAATGCTATTTTTTGCCTAGCAGAATGGACTTTTTTCTTCAAGGAGTTTATCCAATCAATGAATTCTAGGTTTAATTGATTCTTTTCCAACTTATTTTAAATTTGCTACCAAATATACATTTTATTTCAAAACCTTTCACAAAAAAAAGAGCGCCCTTTTCAGAACGCTCTTCACTAGCAAAATTTATAATTTTATTCCTTCCAAGAACTTTTGCCTTTGGTATATGGAATTTTATTGGCATCCAATTGATCTTCAATTTTTCTCAATCTAGTAATGCACTCTTTCATAATCACTTGAAAGTCAGTGTATTCTTGTTTTACGATTTCCAAATTGGCTTTTTGCGTTTTTGTTGGGTTGGTTGTACTTTCATACAATTGGTATTCAACCGTATTCAAACGATCGTTGATGCTTGGAGAAAAAGCCATTTCTTTTGCTGCCAAAATCTTGTCGCCATTCATTAAAATATCCGCTTTTTGCATTTCAAGTGAAATAGCACGAAGTTCTTTCAACAGATTTACGTCTGTATTTGGGTAAACTTTTAGTGCTTGTTCAATCAAATCCAACATTTCTTTTTTCTCGTTCAACTGACGACGTGCACCAGCAACTTGACGAGACAATTCAGAAACTTCTTTGCGAATCGCTAACAATTCAGTTTGATTTTTAGCTGGCATCGTATGTAAATTCAAGTTTTTAACCTTAAATGGCGTTTTGTCAACCAACAATTCACTTGTTCCGTTTTTCAACAACAAGACCTCAACCGTATAATTTCCTTCCACAACTAAAAAGCCGTCACCTTGTCTTTCTTTCTGAATTGGATTTGTGGTTTCATCTCTCAAATTCCACGTAATGCGCTGAATTCCTTGTGAAGGACTTTTCAACAAACGTTTTACCTCATTCCCTTTATCGTCGCGAATAATCACAATCAATTTGGCTGCTTCGTCATTTTCTTCCGCACGCATTTCAGCTAAAGTTGGATATGGAACTGGTTTTTTGTCTTTCTCTAAGGTTTTTTCCTTTTCCTGACGCTCTTGTTTCAAGGTTTTGTACGAATCCTTCATGTACAAATGAAATGTTGCTCCAAATGCTGGATTTTCACCTGTCCACAAATCAGCTCCTTGAGATCCAACTCCTGATTCACCCAATGGTGCAGATTGCACATACAACAAAGCATCTTTCACTGGAAAAATATGAGCTTTTTTGCCTAAAGTAGTTTTGTTCAATTCTCTCAAAGGAGCGTAGTTGTCCAAAACATAAAATCCACGACCAAATGAAGCGGCAACCAAATCATTTTCTCTTTTTTGGATGTCTAAATCGTAAATCGCAATCGTTGGTAAACCTCCCAATTGTGTCCATTTTTTTCCTCCATCATTCGAGAAATATGCTCCAAATTCTGTTCCTACAAACAATAAATTCGCATCTACGTGATCTTGTCTCACGCAATAAACTGTTCCTCTTTCTGGTAAATTTCCTGAAATCGAAGTCCACGTTTTTCCTTTGTCTGCACTGCGCATCAAATACGGTTTAAAATCTCCTTGACGTTGGTTGTTGAAACAAGCGTAAACGGTATTTTCGTCGTGAACAGAAGCCATCAACATATTTACACGTGTATTTGCTGGAATTCCAGGGAAAGTTGTGATTTTCGTCCAATTTGCTCCTTCGTTTTGAGAAACTTGAATGCATCCATCATCCGTTCCAGCGTACAACAAACCTTTTTTCTTTGGTGATTCGTCTAAGGCAACAATGTTTCCATAAATCGTTGTAGAAGCGTTTTTCATCACGGCATCCACCGACCAAACTTGTCCCATTACAGGTAATTTATCTCTGTCAATTTGCTGCGTTAAATCTGGCGAAACTACTTCCCAGTCATCACCCATATTTGTTGTTTTGAAAACTTTGTTCGCTGCAAAATACAAGGTTTTAGGATCATGAGGCGAAACAAAAAGTGGCGCATCCCAATTCCAACGATACGCTTCTTCACCTTTCTTTGGTAGAGGTTGAATGGCTACTTTTTCACCTGATTGTTTATCGTAACGAATCAACCATCCGTATTGTGCTTGCGCATAAACGATATTTGGATTTGTTGGATCAATTGCCGATTCAAAACCATCTCCACCATTTGTAATGAACCAATCTGAGTTTAAAATCCCAGCGTTGTTAATCGTTCCTGAAGGTCCACCGTGCGAATTGTTATCTTGTGTTCCACCGTAAACATTGTAAAAAGGACTTGCATTATCTGTCGCTACTTTGTAATACTGAATGATTGGCAAATTGTCAAAATACTTCCATTCTTTAGCATGTGTAAAGGTTTCATACAATCCACCGTCGCATCCCACTAACCAGTGATTTGTGTTTGTTGGATCTACCCAAATCGCATGATTATCAACGTGTTTCTTGTCTTCACCTGTGTAGTCAAAATTTTTCCCACCATCAGTCGAATGATGTAAATAGGTATCCATGGCAAAAACTTTATTTTTATCTAAAGGATCGCACATAATTTCTTGGTAGTAATTTCCAGAAGTGCTAAAAGAAGATTGCTTTTCCCAACTTTCACCGCGATTTGTAGATTTGAAGACACCTCCTTTTTCATTTCGTGCTTCAACAATTGCATAAACATAGTTGTGGTCTGCTGGCGAAATTGCCAAACCTATTCTTCCCATTTGACCTTTTGGAAAACCTGAGGCAATTTCTTTCCATGTTTTTCCTCCGTCAATCGATTTATAAACAGTTGATTCTGGTCCACCACCAATATAGGTAAATTCATGTCTTCTTCTTTGGTGAGCCGCTGCATACAACACATCCGGATTTGTTGGGTCAATAATCACTTCATTAATTCCAGTATCATCGGAAACAAATAAGGTTCTTTCCCAAGTTTTACCACCATCAATCGTTTTGTAAACACCACGTTCCCCTCCTGCGCTCCAAACTGGACCGTAAGCAGCAACCCAAACTATATTTTCATTAGTTGGGTGAACTACAATCGAACCAATGTGTTCCGATTTTTTCAAGCCCATATTTTCAAAAGATTTTCCGCCATCTAGTGAACGATAAACTCCATCGCCATAAGCTACAGATCGTTGGTTGTTATTTTCACCTGAACCTACCCAAACGGTATTGTGATTCGATGGTGCAATTTCAACACAACCTATAGAATAGGAACCGTAAGAATCGAAAATTGGAGAAAAAGTTGTTCCGTGATTTTCAGTTTTCCACACACCACCGCAAGCAGCCGCAACATACCAAGTGTTTGCATCAGTTGGATGGATTGCTAAGTCGATAATTCTACCAGAAGTCAAGGCTGGACCAATATTTCTAAAGGCTAGAGAACTTACAGTTGAAGAAGTAAACAGTTCTTTTTCAGTTGTTTTTGTTTCTCCCTTTTTCTGAGAAAATGCAACTAAGTTAGTTGAAATAGTTAAAGCTACAGCAATATATTTGATCATAAGATTCGTTTTATGGATTTAAAATTAATAGAAAATTTCCAAGTAAAATCAAATTCTTGATAAAGGGAAGATTTTTGTGCTGAAAGGGAAATGGTTTTGGATTATTTAAAAAAAGTAGGGTCCACTCGCGAGTGAACCCTACTTTTTTTGGTGCGCACGAGAGGATTTTTTTAAGAACCTGATAAATTTAATCTTTCCCAAGCATAGAAGTCTGCTGTTATACAAACAGCTATTTTTTAACTTAGTCTTACTTTCAAACAAGTTTGAGTAAGCCCTAAATTAAAAAAGTCCAATTCGTTAGACGAATCAGACTTCCTTTTGGTGCGCACGAGAGGATTCGAACCTCCACACCTAATGGCACCACCCCCTCAAGATGGCATGTCTACCAATTTCACCACGTGCGCATTGATATTTTGCAAAAATAATCAAAAAATCAACAATCAGATTGGATTACCTTTCCAAAATCGTTTGAATATCCGGCTTGAAATACAATTCTGATTTCATAACCTTTCCATCCTCGCGGTAAATCGGCTTCCCGTCTTTGTCCAATTTACTCATGTTGGAACGTTGAATTTCTTCAAAAACTTCAGCTATTTTATCTTGTAAGCCGTGTTTCAAAATTGTTCCACACAAGATATATAATTGATCACCTAAAGCATCAGCAATTTCAACTAGATCTCCGTTATTGGCAGCCTCTAAATATTCCTCATTTTCTTCACGCATCAATTTGTAACGCAATTGAATTTCTTCTGGCGTTAAGGCTGTTGTAGGCTCATAATTATTTTGAATCCCAAAAGAATCGTGGAATTTTTCTACTGCTTGAATGACTTCAGATAATTTCATGTTTTGTGTTTTTTGTCAAAATTAGGTTTTTTAGAGAAACCACAAAGGCAGAAAGACGGAAAGTTACACGAAGTTTTTAACATTAAAATATCGTGTTCTAAATATTACGCCTCAAAAATTCAAACATGGTGTCAGAATAATCTAATTTCCCGTTTATAATTTTATATTGCGCCTTAAATTTTCGATCGTTAAATATTGCAGCTTTTTCTGTAAGTGTATCGAAAACAAAATTATATTCTTCATATTCGACAAAAATATTAGTATTTATAACATCAAAAGTAGAATGAAACCCATAACATGTATCGCTATCCATACATGCTGACATTTCGAATAAAAATCCTTCAGCTTGAGGGTTGTTTTTTCTATTTTTGGCATAAATTCGCCATTGACCAGCACAGAATCCAGAACCAGTGCCACATGTTTTTATAAAAAAATAATCCCCTTTTTTGATAAATCCATCAAAATTATTCCAGCAACAAGGATAGTTTCCATGAAAATACCTTGTTTTGCTTTTGAATTTTGCTTTTCCCTTTTCGTTAACTATAAATTCTGCTATCACATGGGTTTCAAATTCAAATAATTTTGTATTAAATTCTTCAAAGCACAACGTAATTTCATTTCCGCTTCGATAAAATTTCCCAATCGTATCACTTGCATTGAATACTGTATTTATAGTATCTTTTGCTTTAATTAATTTTTGTCCGACGAGAAAAGGAAATAAATCTTGTGCTTTTAAACATGCTGAATCGATATTAAACAATTTGTTTTCAGCTAAATACTTACTTTGCCTCAGCTTAATATTAGAACACGAAATTAAAAACAAACTAAATATTAAACCCAAGATTTTAACCATAATAGAAAAATTCACATTCAAAGTTACAGATTTTAAAGCTAAATTTACCTGAAAATTTTGCAAAACATGAAATTGAAAATCATTTATTTATCAGTATTTCTTGTCTTAATTTTTTTGTTGTTTTTTGGCTTAGGCGATCAAATTATGTTTGCAAAAAACGGATTTCAACGATGGACTCCATTCTTCTTGATCTTTTTAGGGGCTCCTGTTTTTTTATTTTTATTTCTAAAACAAGTAAATGCTTCAAAAAATCTAATTAATAAAGTCGTTCCTCTTAGTATTTTGTTTTTAGGTATTTCATTCGGCTTACGGTCTAAATATATATCAGAAAATGATTTTAAGGAAAATGGAAAAATGATCACGGGAGTAGTTTGTGATAAATTCAAAAAAGCCAATTCAAAAGGAGTTTCCCATAAATGGAATATCGTTGGTAAATTTTCTTATCAAAATAAAATCTATTTCACATTTTCAAAATCCTTAGGAAATATGAATTATGAAATTGGCGATAGGGTACAAATTAGGTTCTCAACGAGAAATCCAGAAAATAATGAATTGTTAATTTGGTAACTAAGATTTCAATAATTCAATATCTCATTCAAACAGGTCTTAACTTGAGCAAGTTCTTTAGTAGAAATTTTACCCATTTTCTTTTTCAATCGTTTTCTAGAAATCGAACGAATATGAAATGACAAAATCTCTGATTTTAGTTCCAAACCATTCTTTTCATCTGGAGCAAGAATAACATTACCATGATAATTTTTGATTTTAGTCGTCAAAGGACAACAAATCACAATAGGAACGTTATCATTCAATAAATTTCCGCTAACGACCAAAACTGGCCGAAAACCTGCCTGTTCACTTCCCTCTGTTGGATTTAAGTTGGCGTACCAAATTTCGCCTTGTTTCATTCCTCGAGATTTGAAAGGTACTCCGTCATACCTTCTTCGGCAATATTTAAAATCGATTCATCTTCGGCCAAATTTCTGTAACTTTTTAAATAAGCTGCCCGATTCAGTTGATCCAAATAGATTCGCAAAGCCTTTTCAATCAATTTATTTTTTGGCAAGGATAATTGTTTCGCTTTTTCAGAAAGCAACAACATTAAATCATCTGGTAAAGTACTTGTGAAAGTTGTCATTTTGTAATTTATATTTATAAAACACAAATATAAAACATAAAATCAATATTTACAACTATTTCGCAGGACAAGACATATTCACATAAGTTGTCACCATTCTGAATCCTACCATTGGATTTGCAGTTTCATAATTCATGATTGATTCGTTGGTAACATCTTTGGCTTCATTTCTCCATGACCCGCCCGTCGCAATGCCTTTTTTATTCGTCATTTCCGCCACATTACCATTCAAATTGTAAACACCAAATTGATTTGGCCAATAAGATTTTGCTGGTGCTGTTACATCAGCGTTATCAGAAACACTTCCTGAAACTGGAGATTCATCGTAATGTAAATGATTGCAAAGAATTAAACTATCTTTATTCCAAACATCATTTTCCTTCCAAGCAAATTTTTGAACATAAACATCTCCACGACAAGCTCTTAAAAACTCTTCTCGGTAAGGTAATCTGAAAATCAAAGTCTTTTTACCTTCGAATTTTTTATTCATTTGAATGGTGTACCACTCACAGTATTTTTGGGCAGCTTCGAAACTTACGCAAACCACTGGATAATCCACATAAGCTGGATGAGAAAAATAATATTCTTGATATTTTGAGCCAAATTGATTTTTCAATCGCGTCGACCATGCATTTGTATCTGGCAAACAAAGTGCATATTCTTCTAAACGATTTTGCGCTTTTAAATCTGCTAAAAAAAGCTTGTATTCTTTGTTTGTGACTTCTGTTTTACTGATGTAAAAAGCTTGAACTGAACCGGTATCTTTTCCAACAACAACTAATCCACTTGGAACGTGAGCAAATTGTTTATTTATTTTTCGCGCCCAAGATCCTTTGGGACTATGACCCATTTGAAAAGCGAAAAAAGTAAATGCTAAAATTGCTAATAGTGTAAATTTCATAATATTGTAGTTTGTAAGCAATAACTCAAATTTACAAAATAGTTACAAATTGAAATCAACAATTACACTCACTTATATCCTATATTTTTTTTACCACATAGATTCTGTGTTAATATCCAAATAAAATATTATTTTTTTTATTTTTGTTTTTCAAAACAGCCAAGAGCTAGTTTCTAAGAGGGAGTAGCCATTGTTTGTTGCTCTCTCTTCTTTTTTTCATAATCTTTTTCGTAAGTTGTATCATTTCGATAAATCACATAAATTAATTCCAATAATTTTCTTTGTACCGCAACTACACCTTTCATTTTTACCCCATTTTTTGAGACTAATCTATTATAGATAGCTTTATAGTTTTCATCGTGTTTTATTGCCGCTAAAGCGGGTAAATGCATCGCTTTTCTAATACTTCGATTTCCTTTTTTTGATATTCTAGGTTTTCCTTTTATAGA
>JBKCGI010000139.1:0-11706 GCA_046303515.1 Flavobacteriia bacterium
CTAATTTTGTCTTATCGATTATTTTCTGAAGCGAGTCTAATTTATTATTTTGCAATGCAATAAATTCTTTCAATTCTTTTTTTGAAAAATTGTCATAATCTTGTGCTTTTAGATTTAAGCAAAGCAACATCAATAGGGATAAAATATAGTTATTCATAATTCTTTTTTTTCAAAAGTAATGCTTTAAAAGAACGTAAAAAATGATATTAATCAGTCCACTTAATTATTCTAGTTTATTCTTCGTATTTTTGCACGCTGTCTATATTGTCAGGAAAACGATTGCCCTTTTAATTTATGTCCAAACTTTCTAAAGAAGATAAATTTTTCGATTTATCCGATTATGGCAGGTCAGCTGGAAGTCTTTTAGCTAAATCTTTACAAAATACAAGATTTACTCCAATTCATTTAACGCTTTTGTTTGGATTATCAGGACTCATTTCCGTGTATTTTATTTTTTCACATCAGTATATTTTGGCTGCTGTTTTTCTGATTCTCAAATCAATAATTGATGCTTCAGATGGAGAATTAGCTCGTTTGAAAAATAGACCATCTTATACGGGAAGATATTTAGATAGTGTTTTTGATATTATCCTCAATGCCATTTTAGTATTTGCCATTTGTTTTGTGTCTAAAACACCTTATTATATAGGTTTCATAGCATTTTTCTTGCTTCAATTACAGGGAACATTGTATAATTACTATTATGTGATTCTCCGTACGATTTCCGTTGGGGGAGATGGTACTAGTAAGATTTTTGAATATAAAACTCCTAAAGCTTTAGTAGGTGAAAAACAAAGACATGTCAACTTTCTATTTCAGGTTTACCTTATTTTATATGGATTATTCGATAAAATAATTCATCTGATGGATTCAAAAGCGTATCAATCAAAAAATTTCCCGAACTGGTTTATGACCTTCGTATCCCTTTTTGGATTGGGTTTTCAATTGTTGGTGATGGCTTTACTTTTGACTTTGAATCACATTGAACTTATTTTACCTTATTTCTTAGTTACAAGTGTTTTTATAGTTGTGATAATTGGAATTCGAAGAACCAGTTTGAATTGAGATTCATAAAATTTCTTTCGGCATCAACTTGCGTGTCCAAGTTTTTAGTCTTTTTGTTTTATTAACTAAAAAATCAGGATTAAATTTTGGTGTTATACGCCAAGCATTTTCAGCCTTAAATTCTTCGTTCATTCCTTTTAAAACACCTTGGGCAACTTTTTTCGAGTGAACAATTACAATACATTCAGTGTTCAAATTTGCACTTCTTGGGTCGAGGTTAAATGTTCCTACCACAGCTATTTTTCCATCAATCACCATTGATTTTGCATGTAAACCAAAAATAGGCTGGTATTTTCCTTTTTTAGTTAATTCGCCTGTCATAATTCGTTTTCTGATTTTGGCATCGGGCTTAAATTCATAGATTTCAACTCCTGAAGCGAGAATTTTCGACCGCAAACTTTGATAACTAGCAAAAGCTTCTAAATTATCCGTAGAAGCCAAACTATTGGTCAAAATTCGGATGCGCACACCACGTTTTTTTGCTTCATGAAACAAGTTCTGACTCAAACTTGTTGAAATCAAATACGGCGTTTGGATATCAATTGAAGACTTTGCATTTTTCACAAGATTTATCAAGGTACTGGTTGAAAACCCTCCACCTAAAAGTCCATGAGTACCATCGTTTTTCCCTGGTTTATCTGAAACAAAGTTTACGCTATCCAACCAAACCAATTGCCCTGATTTTTTAATTTCTTGAAAGGCTTGAGGCAAATTTTCGATGCGTTTACGTACTTGTGGCCAGAAATTTCTTGGATTGCAAGCGTATTCGTGTAGCAAATCAAAACGATTTCTATCGGAAACATTTGTGGGTTTTTCAGCAATGATTTTAGTTACATCAACACTTAATTTATGTAACCAAAAGGTTTCAAATGAAGAACTTACAGTTTGAGTTTCTTTTCCTAAAAGTAAAATGTCTCGATCTCTGAAATTGTATTCATGGTCGTAATCGAAATATTCGTCTGCAATGTTTCTTCCGCCGGTGATAACAACTTTTCCATCGACAATAAAAGTTTTGTTGTGCATGCGTTGGTTTGAACCTCTGAAGTCTTTGGTCAGATTTTTCAGTTTTCCGCCAATGGTTTTACCTAAATTTATTCCAGGATTGTAGATTTTAACTGAAATGTTTGGGTGCGAATCAAAAGTCAAAATATCTTGAATATCAGAATCTACCATGATGTCGTCGACTAAAATTCTCACTTTTACACCTCTGTCAGCTGCTCTCACTAAATAATCACAAGCAATTAGACCAACGTTATCTGTAGAAAAAATGAAATATTGCACATCAATCGTTTTTTCAGCGTATTCACTCAACCAAGCGCGAGCCACCATGGAACCATCTCCATCTTCTAGCACATAAACTCCCGTTTTCTTTGCCATTAAAGAATCCATTCCTTCCAGTTCTTTTGATAAGGAAACAGAATCGTTTCGGTGAATTTTAGAACAAAAATCTGTACCTGATACTAAAACACTTTTCTTTTTCTCTGAGCAGGATGCTAGATTTAAAAAAAAATATAAGATTAGAAGTATTCTGAAAAAGTGTTGACGCATTTGTATTGTAGTTTAAAGATTAAAACATTTTTTTAATTTCCTTTACTTTTTTCACTAAAATATATAGCCAAAGTAAAGATACAATGATAAACAAAATAAATACTATGAGATCTCTTGTCTTTTCAATTTGAAAGTTCATAAAATAAGGAATTGCAATAATCGGCCATAAGAACAATAGAACCCAAAGTTTACCTTTCCAACTTGAAGATGGTTCAATGTCATTCATGATTTTTTTTAAATTGATATTTTGAAAATCAAATTTAATAAAAAATGGAAAGAAAGGAAGTTAAAAATATTCTTGATTACCAAAATATTAATTCTCTCTCCAAATAACAACTATCTCCCAACTTTTTACTAATTTTGCGGCTTAATAAAAATAAACTTTCAAATAAAATGAGTAACGCCTTAGGAAACCATATTCTAGTTGAATTTATGGGTTGTGATCCGCACATCATGAACGATGTTTCATCGATTGAGCGTGACATGGTTGGAGCTGCGCAAAAAGCAGGTGCAACGGTTATTAATTCTACTTTTCACCATTTTTCTCCGTATGGAGTTTCGGGTGTTGTGGTAATTCAAGAAAGTCATTTAGCGATTCATACATGGCCAGAATACGGTTATGCTGCAGTAGATTTGTTTACTTGTGGTGAAATGGATGCTTGGATTTCTTTTGATTATTTGAAAGAAAAATTTGGTGCAAAACAATATTCTGCAATTGAGATGAAACGTGGAGCAGTTCAACTTTTAGAAAGAACTGATTTCGACTTAACATCGATGCGTGAAAAAGCTACAGAATGGAGAAATCCAGAAATGTACACGCGTAACGTTTGGTTTACAGATAAAGACGAAGATCAAGCGCTTTCTTTGCGTTTCACAGGAGAAGTTTTTTACGACGTACAATCGCCTTTCCAACGCGTAAGAATCATTGAATCATACAAATACGGAATGATGTTGGCTTTGGATGACATGGTTATGACGACTGAAAAAGACGAATTCCATTACCACGAAATGATTTCTCATCCAGCAATGTTTACTCATCCAAATCCAAAAAATATTTTGGTAATTGGTGGTGGAGACGGTGGTACAGTGCGTGAAGTATTGCGTCACGAAGGAGTTGAGAAAGTTACTATGGTGGAAATCGATGGTGAAGTAATCAAGTCTTGTAAAGAGTTTTTACCAAATATCGCAGCTGCTTTCGACAATCCAAAATTAGAATTATTGGTTGACGATGGAATTGCATTCATTCAAAATGCTCCAGCTGATTTCTACGATATCATCATCATTGATGGTTCAGATCCAGTTGGTCCTGCTGAAGGTTTGTTTTCTGTTCAATTCTACAAAAATTGCTACAATGCTTTGAAAAAAGATGGAATTTTGATTGCTCAAGGAGAATCTCCAAAGTTCAACGAAAAAGCATTTGCTGAATTAAACTTCACTTTGCAAGGTATTTTCGGAAAAGATAAAGCACCTGTTTCTTTATTCTTCGTACCAACTTACCCAACAGGAATGTGGTCGTTCCAATACGGAATCAAAGGTGATACTTTACCAAAAAACATCAACAGAGCTGAAGAAATTGATGCATTTGTTGAGGCGAAAGGTTTACGTTATTACAATTCAGATATTCATACAGGAAGCTTCGCAACGCCTAATTTTGTGAAGGCATTGTTGAAGTAATATCTTGCTTCCCCCTTTGGAGGGGGACAGAGGGGGAGGATTGCTACCTATTTTAAGAAGTACAATTTTTTCTCTTAAATAAGTGAGAATAAAAAATATAAAAATTTTGGAATTGAGGGAGAGGATTTTTTGTCCTCCCCCTTTATCCCCCTCCAAAGGGGGAGTTCCCAAAACCAGATTCATAGAAACTAAAAACTTCTAACTCATAATTCATCACTAATAATCATGTCATTCGATCCAAACGGTGTTGGTATTGCCAACGGAAATATTTTCGGTTTTCCTGTTACTGAACAAGAAGCAAACATTGTAATCATTCCAATTCCTTGGGACGCAACAGCATCTTATGGAAAAGGAACAAGCGATGGACCACAAGCGATTTTAGATGCATCTACGCAATTGGATTTTTACCATCACAACTTGGAAAAAGCTTTTGAAACGAAAGTTTTCATGACTGAAATTTCTGAAGAATGGAAAAAAATCAATGCGCGTTTGTGTGAAGCTGCCATTGAATACATTGCTTATATTGAAGAAGGAAACAAATTGGAAGACAGTGTTCATTTTCAGCAAGTTGTAAAAGAAATCAGCGAAGCTCAAAACGCTTTGAAAGCCAATTTGAAAGAAAAAGCTTTAGAAGTGATGAAAGCAGGTAAAATTCCAGCGGTTTTGGGTGGAGAACATTCAACTCCTCTTGGATTGTTAGAAGCTTTGGATTCTTTAGGTCAGCCTTTTGGTGTCTTGCAAATTGACGCGCATGCTGATTTGCGAAAAGCATACGAAGGTTTTGAGCAATCCCACGCCAGTATCATGTACAATGTCTTGCAGAATTGTTCGAACATGCAACGTTTGGTGCAAGTAGGGATTAGAGATATTTGTCAAGACGAAATTGATTTGATTGAAAATTCAAACGGACGTGTAAAAACATTTTTCGATTGGGACATCAAAAAAGAATTGTTCAACGGAAAATCTTGGCATTATATGGTGGAGAAAATCATTCATCATTTACCAGAACATATTTATATTTCTTTTGACATTGATGGTTTGAAACCCTATTTGTGTCCAAATACAGGAACGCCAGTTGCAGGAGGTTTTGAATTGGAAGAAGTAAACTATTTGTTTTTCGAATTATTGAAAGCAGGCAAAAAAATCATTGGTTTTGACTTAAATGAAGTGGGAACTTCAGAAGATTCTGACTGGGATGCAAATGTCGGAGCAAGAGCACTTTGGAACTTAGTTTGTTTGACGGAAAAGGGCAGAAAAGCCTAATTTTCGCGTATTTGAGAGGCAATCAAAGTGTGAATTGTGTAAGTTTAATTTTTTATTGTATAATAGAATTCAATCATAGCGAGAGTACTTTTGTTGGATAACAAATTTATTTTTAAATGATTAAAAAAATACACATTTTAGTTGTCTTAGTTTTAGTTTTTTCGATTAACTCTTTTGCACAAGAAAAACAAGCGCCAAGTAGTAGATTTGGTAACACCTTAAATTTAGGAGTAGGAGTAGGTGGATATGCCGGATATTACGGTTATATCGGTCACAACTTACCGGTTTTCAATATCAATTATGAATTTGATGTTGCAAGAAATTTCACCTTAGCGCCTTTCATTAGTTTTTATTCTTACAAAAGATCATATTATTGGGGCGATAACGATCATGAGCACCGTTATTATACTTACAAACAAACTGTTATTCCAATTGGCGTAAAAGGAACATATTACTTCGATGATTTACTGCATGCGGGCTCTAAATGGGACTTTTATTTAGCTGGATCATTAGGATACACAATTGTGAGATCTTCTTGGAATTCAGGATATTACGGTGACAGAAATTATTACAAAACTCCAAACGCACTTTATTTGGATTTACACATTGGAACGGAGTTTCATGTTAACAAAAACATTGGTTTATTCTTAGATTTATCTACAGGTGTTTCCACTTTTGGAATCGCAATTCACTAAGCCAAGCGAAGAAAACTTATTCTAGTTTTCTCTAAAACAAACAAAATGAAAATATTACAAAAAATTGCTGTTCTAGGCTTAAGTCTAGGACTGTTTGTGAGCGCAAGTTCATGTGTTGTCTTATTAGAAAAGAAACACGATAATGGTAAACACAAAGGTCACTATAAAAATTGGCCAAAACACAATAAGAAGAACAAGGGAACTGTGATTATCATTAAAGAAAGTGATTCAAACGGTAACAATGGTAATAACGGAAATAAAGGTGGTAAGGGTAAAGGTCACGGTAAAAAGAAATAAAATGATAAAAAATATACAAAATTCGCTAAAAATAGGTATCCTTTTTTTAGCACCAACTTGTCTTTTTGGACAAACATTAGATTTAGGAATTGCAAGTGAATACGTTTTGTTTTCAACTGATGGGCCAGTAACAAACTCTGGTATTTCTCATTTAACAGGAAATGTTGGAACAAATAATGGTTCAAGTACAGGATTTGGAAACGTAAACGGTGTTATGCACGATGCTGATGTTTCAAGTGCTCAATGTGCAGTTGATTTATTAATTGCTTATAACGATTTAAATAGTCGTATTCCAGCATTTTTTCCTGCTCCTCTCTTAGGAAATGGTCAAACTTTAAACGCTGGAGTTTATGAAGTTTCTGGAGCTTCTTCCTTGAACTTAGAATTGATTTTAGATGCGCAAAATGATCCAACAGCTGTTTTTGTATTTCAATTACAAGGACCGTTTTCAACAAACGCAAATTCTAAAGTAAAATTAATTAACGGAGCAAAAGCTTGCAACGTTTATTGGAAAGTAGAAGGTTTAGTTGATATGGCAACAGGAACAAGTATGAAAGGTACTCTAATTGCAAATAATGCAGGAATTAATTTCAACACGGGAGATACTTTAGAAGGAAGAGCGTTTTCTACAACAGGTGCAATCACTTTAGATGGTATTTTGGCATATACGCCAAATTGTGGAGAGATCGCTTTAACAGGTCCGATTGCTCCAGATTTAGGTTTGGCTGCATGTTTTGGTGTCTTTTCTTCAGATGGTCCAGTTGTAAACTCAGGAATTTCAAACGTAACAGGAGATGTTGGAGCAAATGTTGGCCTAACATCAGGATTTGACCCTCTATTGGTTTCTGGAAATATTCACCCAATTCCTGATGCTTTCACTGCGACCTGTGCTTCAGATTTATTATTGGCATACAATTATTTAAATGGTTTGACAGCAGATATCGAATTATTGTATCCAGCGCAATTTGGAGCAAATTTAGTTTTAACTCCTCATACATATGTTTTGAATGGCGCTACAACATTTACAGATACATTGTATCTAGATGCACGTGGAAATGCAAATGCAGTTTTTGCACTTAAATTAAACGGAGCGCTATCAACAAGTACTTTTTCTAAAGTAATATTAATCAATGGTGCGCAAGCCGAAAATGTTTATTGGATGGTAAATGGTGCAGTAGATATCAACGATTATTCAATCTTTAAAGGAACTATTGTTTCTCAAGGTGCCATAAATCTTTATTCTGGAACAACAATTTACGGACGAGTTCTTTCTGGTGTTGGTGCAATTGAAACGGTTGAAATTAATAGTTTAAGTACAATTTCTGCTGGAGATTGCGCGATGAATGTCGGTATGAATGATTTAACTAAGAATAATGAACTATCAGTTTTTCCAAACCCATTTGAATCAAAAATTTCAATCGATTTAAATGATTTTAATGAGTCTAACATTTACATGATAAAATTGAAATCAAGTGTTGGACAGGAATTGTTAACGCAAAAACTTGTAAATCAACTAACTGAATTGAACCTTGAAAATCTTTCTTCTGGAGTTTATTTCTTTGAAATTACTTCAAATGGGATTTTAGTTTCAAGTGGAAAATTGATTGCTAAGAAATAAAACTAAAGAATTATAATTTTATCCCAATGCAAATTATGTATTGGGATTTTTTGTGTTTAATAAACTTATTCTATTTTTTTTGCAATTTATTCCAACCCTTTTTAATTTTAAACGTTTTTAGGGTAAACAATATTTTTATTGTTTTATTTTTAAATGCTGCTATGAAAAATAATATTCTTTTAGTTTTACTTCTAATTTCGATTGTTGGGAATACTCAATCTAATATCGTTTCAACAGGCTCAGAGGCAACTAATTCCTCAGGAAGTTTAAGTGTTTCCGTCGGACAAATTTCTTTTGTTTCGGAATCAAATGCTTCGGGAAGTATGAATTCAGGAAATCAACAAGCGTTTGAGATATTTTCAAATAAATTGACGAAAAATTCAACGCCAAATTTTTTATTGCAAATTGCTCCAAATCCAACTTCCGATTTTTTATCTTTAGTAGTTGAAGATTTGGAAATAAAGGATTTGAATTTTACATTATTTGACGGTGAAGGTAAAATTTTAATTCATTCAAATATTGAATTTAAAGAAACCCAAATTGATTTTCGAAATTTCGCTAATGGAATTTATTCAATTGCATTTTATAAAAATCAATCAATACTAGAGTCATTTAAAATAATTAAAAATTAATGTTTAAGTTATGAAAGGAATAATTTCATTTATTTGTTTGTTGTCATTTTCTGTCTTTTTTGCTCAAAGTCCGCAAAAAATGAGTTTTCAAGCGGTTGTCAGAAATGCACAAAATCAACTTGTACAAAATTCAAACGTAGGAATTAAAATTTCTATTTTAGAAGCTTCCGCATCAGGAACTTCTGTTTACGCAGAAACACATTTGCCAATTACCAATGAAAATGGAATTTTCACTATCGAAATTGGAAATGGGACACTCTTATCTGGAAATTTTTCTCAAATTACCTGGTCAACAAATAGTTATTGGTTAAAAACAGAAGTTGATCCATTAGGAGGGAACAACTACACAATTTCGACTGTTAGTCAATTTTTGTCTGTTCCGTATGCTTTACATTCAAGTTTTGCGGAAAATTCAGGGAATGAAATCCAAAATATAATTGATAATGGTAATGGTACTTTAACTTTTGAATATTTAAATGGATCTTCATTTACAACTGCTCCTTTGACAAGTTTTCAAGGGCAAAATGGTAGTGACGGATTAAGTGCTTATCAAATTTGGTTGAATCAAGGTAACACAGGGACTGAAAATGATTTTTTACTTTCCATGAAAGGTGAGGTAGGTGCTGCTGGTTCAAATGGAACGAATGGCTCAAATGGTTTACCTGGAAATGATGGTCAAAATGGTGTTAGTATAGTTAATTCTTATATTCAAAATGATTCCTTAAAATTAAATTTATCAAATGGACAAACATTAAATGCTGGACTTTTAGCTGGTGTAAGTATCACAAATACGGTTATTCAAAATGATTCTTTAATTGTTAGTTTGTCAAATGGTCAAGAAATTAATGCAGGGTATTTGAATTGTCCAGGACAGAATATTGATCTACCCACTGTAATTTCAATTGGGACAGAAGTTGTGTCAGAACCGATATATGGAGGAACGAAATTTACTTTTATGGTTACAGGTAATGGTAATGAATTGATTTTATCAAAAGGCGCTTTTTATTCAAAAACTAATCCAAATCCGTCATTTAATGATAATTGTTTTCCAGTTGGATTATCACAATTAATAAATGACACAAGTTCCTTAAGTCTTTTTTATTTAGAGCCAAATACGCAATATTATATTCGATCTTATGCAACGAATTCAAAAGGGACTTCGTTTGGAGAAGTTTTAAGTTTTACAAGTATGCCAAATTGTTTACTGGGAAATTATAATTGTACAATCGATTTGCATTTTAATAATGATGACAATTCTGTTGATTATTCTAACACTTATAACGCAGTAATGACAGTTAATAATGACTATTCATTTACACTATCTATTAATGACCCCAATTTACCTTTTGAATGCACTACTTTGGATTTTCAAGGTCATTTATCTTGTTCTGATTCATTTAATTTAAATATGAATAATGGAAATTGTCACGTTGAGTTTATGGGAGAATTAATGCAGGACAACCATCTGATGAATGCAGACTATAGCTACAGTACAATGTCGGATTCAAATGGCACTTATTACGCTTCTATTGTCATAACAATTAACTAGAACACACCTGTCACTTTTGTTTATTTACTGATTTTGTGTGTGTTGAATTCTATTCGTTGTTACCTTTTTTCGATTTACGATACAAATACGAATTGTAAATATTTCTTTTCGCAAAACGAACCAATTTATCTGATTGACATAATTTTGTGTAAACATTTTTGTTTACTCCAAAATATTCGTATGTTGAACCATCGGTAAATGTAATTTCCAACAACAATCCTTTGTGCTTGAAATCTTGGATTCCAGCTTCGTTTGTTGTTGCAGTATATTCTTCTAAATTAGCTTCAATTGTTTCTGGAGCAATACTCACCAAAAAATGATATCCATCAATGATTTGGCGACTTTTTTGTTCTGCTTCAATTGCCATTTCATCTCCATCTTGAAACTTATCAGGATGCCATTCTTTCACCAACTTTTTATATGTGGATTTCAATTGTTTTAAATCGATTTCTTGCTCGACTTGGAACAATTTTTTGTATTCGTTGATACGTTTCATGGGGATTTTTTTTCAAAATAAGGTGCAAAGGTACTCATAAGTTAGTAATTAGTAGTTAGAAGTTATTAGTTTGTTCAAAAAACTTCTAATTACTAACTATAAACTACGAACTAATAATACCCATTCCATCTTTTCAAGAACCATTCTGTTCCTAAAAGTAAAACCAATAGAATCAAAATCCATATGTAATCAAGTAAATTATCATAAGAACTCTCTTGATAGGAAATAGAGGTGATGTCCTCACGGTTTTGAATTTCCTTGATTAGTTTTTGATAATCCTTTAAGGCGTAAAACTGTCCTTTGGATTGTGATGAAATTTGACGCAACAAACCATGATTTGCTCTACTGTCTAATTTTTCAATTTCGATGTTTTCGACTACGAAATTTCCTTTTTTACTGTATTTTTTGCCATCGAATGAGGTATATGCTGTCCAAGAATATGTTCCAGGTTTTAATTTACCTAAAGGAAGTAAATATAAATTACCGTTGACTCCAAACTCAAAAACTGATTTTTTACCTTTAGAATCTACTAAATTGAGCGAAATTTTTGGTTTCGTAATCAATTCCATGGCTTCATTGTAGAATTCAGCTTTAATTAAAACCTCCTCATTTACTGAAAAACGTTTTGGCAAACTTACCCTTAAATTAGAAGAATTCTCTTTCTGAATCAAGTACTGACATGTTTTTTGAACAAATTCGTTGAATAAATTGTGATTCTTGTTTTTCAAATAATTAGCCATGCGCCATTTCCAAATTCCATCTCCTAAAAAGACTCCGTATTTGCGCTTATCAGTTGAGCCAAAATAGAGTAGAGGCTCTTTTTTACTGATTCCCGCTAAACGTTGACTCAGGAAAACTTCATTTTGTGT
>JBKCGI010000140.1:0-2736 GCA_046303515.1 Flavobacteriia bacterium
CTAAAAACTATCAATTAGAGCAAAGGGATATTTTAATAAACTCTTTGACAGCTACCAATAACGAATTAACTCACGATAACATAATTTTAAGTCATGGTAAATAATTTCTTTAACTCATTAGAATTAATACAACATTTAGAAAATGCTGCTATTAATGGTAACAAATCAGCTTTGTTTAAAATGCAATCTAAAACGCATAAGCTACTTGGCGAACGTTACGGAATATTAAGAATGGAAAAGCCAATAGGTATTTATGATAAAATAGTTGATGAGGTGTGTAATATTATTAAAACAACACATTGTACTATTGACGATGCTTTTATTCAAACTGGGCGCACTAGGGTTAATATGTTTGGTAAGTTAACAGATAAACAAATAGGCAGAATTAAATTAGCACGTAAAACTTACGGTAAAAATAAACCTCGTAATAATTGGTATAGCTAACGGTATTCGGCTTTGCGGGGTTTAATTTTAAAATTATAAATATATGGACAGAGAAAAATTAATAAAACAATTATTTATTGGAAAAGTTGCCGATATAATTGGAAATCAAAAGACAACAGAACTACTAAAGGAATCTACATTTGTTATTGACGAGATGATTAAATCACGCAAAGCCGATGTTATAAAATCGGTTTGCGACAATGAATGGCATGAAATGGATTTAGCTGTACACGGTAAATGTGGAGTGTGCAAAGAACGTGTAAAATAAGCAAACTGTTTTATAACGGATGGTGCTATGCGCTCGGTTTGTTTTTCACAAACTGGCGTTATAGCCCATGTTACCAGTAGTGCGGTTAATTATGATAAACTTAAATACGAAGATGAAAACCTTTTTTAATAACTTTTTAGAGCGATGAAAATTTTAAACTTATATTCAGGAATAGGAGGCAACAGAAAACTTTGGGGTGATGAACACGAAGTTACCTCAGTAGAATACAATGAGGAAATAGCAATGATTTATAAAGACTATTTTCCGAATGACAATGTAGTGGTGGGGGATGCTCACGCATATTTATTAGAACATTACAAGGAGTTTGATTTTATATGGAGTTCGCCTCCTTGCCAAACACATAGCGACATACGGAGGATGGGAGTTGTTGCTGGAATGTATGAAGCTAAATTTCCCGATATGAACCTTTGGCAAGAGATAGTATTTATGAAACATTTCTTCAAAGGACAATATGTAGTGGAAAATGTGAAGCCATACTACGAACCGTTTGTGAAACCAAATACAATACTTGAAAGACATTATTTTTGGAGCAACATAAATATAGAGCCAACAAACTTTGAGAAACAAAAATTTGACATTAGAAAGAAGGGAAGTATTGGATTTGGTTTTGATATTACGAAATATAAAATCAAACACCGCAAAGACCAAATAATACGAAATTGCGTGAACCCCGAATTAGGATTACATATTTTAAATTGTGCGTTGGCAAAAAAAGTTATTAAAAAAGATTATGAGCAAGGAAGTTTATTCGGAGGACAAATGTAGCATTACTGGTAACGTTTTGCAAATAGGCTTAGTAAAATTAAACTTAACGAAATATGAATTGGTATAAAACACTAACAATCGAACAGCGGATAAACTTGAAAGATTTATCAGAATCAATTTGCGGAGTAAGATATGATTTTCTGATACGCTTATTTGGAATGAGGCAAACTATTGAATTACTACATCAGAAGTTAGAATTGGAAGGCTTCGATGTTTAATTTTATTGAGCCTATTTGCTGTTATAAGTAAGCGATAGCGACCCGATAGGGTTACTTATAACGGTTACAGCTATACGTCAGGTTTTGTTTTTCACAAAACTTGCGTATAGGTGGTGTTAGCAGTAGTACGGTAATTAACAACAAATGCTCAATCGGAGAACTGAACATTTTTCTTTTCTTTTTTGAGCGAGGACAAAATATTAAAATAAAACTATGACAATAGATTTAAGATACGGAGATACAATAGAACAAATGAAATTGATGCCTAATAAAAGTATTGACTTTATTTGTTGTGATTTACCTTATGGAACGACAAAATGTAAATGGGATAGTATTATTCCATTTGATAAATTATGGAATGAATATAGTCGAATAATTAAAGATAATGGAGCAATAGCATTATTTGGAAGAGAGCCATTTTCATCAAAAGTAAGATTAAGTAACGAAAACAATTATAGATATGATTGGATTTGGGAAAAATCAAAAGCAACTAATTTCCTGTTTGCAAAACAAATGCCTTTAATTGCACACGAAGATATTATGATTTTCTACAATAAATTACCGACTTATAACCCACAGAAAACAAAGGGAAAACCATACAATAAAGGAATTGAGAAAAGAAATGAAATTGAAGCGGTAGGTAAGATTGGAAATGGTAATTTAATTATAAATGAAAGCGGAGATAGAAATCCAAGAAGTGTAATATATTTTAGGACTGCTGAAAGTGAGGGAAAGTTTCATCCAACTCAAAAACCAATTTCTTTGATGGAATATTTGATATTGACTTACTCAAATGAAAATGACACAATACTTGATAATACTTTCGGAAGTTGCACCACAGGAATTGCTTGTATAAATACCAATAGAAACTTTATTGGAATTGAAAACAATATGGATTATTTTAATATTTCTTTAAAGAGGGTGGGAGAAAAAAGAAAAGAAAAAGAATTTAACGTAGTAAGTTCATTCGGAGATGGAATGTAGTATTACTGCTAACGGCATCGGGCTAAAGTGTCGTTT
>JBKCGI010000141.1:0-10343 GCA_046303515.1 Flavobacteriia bacterium
CAAAATAACCTGCAGAAGCTTTTTTCACTGCTGCTAAATTTGCTTCCGCTGATGTTCCACCGATAACCAAAGCTAAATGGTAAGGAGGACAAGCCGAAGTTCCTAAATCTTTGATTTTGTCTTTGATAAATTCCTCTAAAGAACTATCATTCAACAAGGATTTTGTTTTTTGGTATAAAAAAGTTTTGTTGGCAGAACCTCCACCTTTTGCTAAAAACAAGAACTCATATGAACTTCCTTTTTTGGCATAAATATCGATTTGAGCAGGTAAATTTGAACCTGAATTTTTTTCATCAAACATCGTCAAAGGAACGATTTGAGAATAACGAAGGTTTCTTTTTTGGTAGGTGTTAAAAATTCCTTTTGACAAATATTCTGCGTCATCAACACCTGTGTAAACGTTTTCTCCTTTTTTAGCCATAACGATTGCTGTTCCTGTATCTTGACAAGAAGGCAATTGACCTTCAGCAGCTACAACTGCATTTTGCAATAAATTGTAAGCCACAAAACGATCGTTATCAGTTGCTTCTGGATCTTCTAAAATGGCACGTAATTTTTCTAAATGAGCAGTTCTCAAGTAAAAAGAAACATCGTTCATCGCCTCTTCAGTAAGCATTTCTAATCCTTTCGGATCGATGTGCAATACTTCACGGTTTCCATAATTTTCAACTGTTACATAATCAGATGATATTTTGCGGTATTGCGTATCATCTTTTAAAATCGTGTACGGATCTTGATAGAAAAATTCAGACATATAAATGAGTTTAATTAAATGCAAATTTACTTTTTTCATTGATATATTTACTTTATTAAATTGTAAATTTTACTTTTGTTACAATGAAAGATATTATTTACAGAAAAATTGCTCCAAATGACAACGTAAAATTGGCACATTTATTACGTTCTGTGTTAAAAGAGTTTGGTGTTGACCAGCCTGGAACGGTTTTTACTGACCCCACAACGGATTCACTTTACGAAGTGTTTTTAAATCCTCAATCTGCCTATTGGGTGGCTTGTGATGGCGAAGAAATAGTTGGTGGCTGTGGACTTTACCCAACGGAAGCCTTGCCTGAAGGTTGTATTGAGTTAGTGAAATTTTATGTAGCCACTTCTCATCGTGGTTTGGGAATTGGTAAAAAATTGATGCAAATGTGTTTGGATGAAGCCAAAAAACAAAATTACAGCTCGGTTTATTTAGAATCTTTACCCGAATTGGATAAAGCTGTTGGCATGTATGAACAAGCGGGTTTCAAACATATACCAGAGCGCTTAGGCGAATCGGGACATTTTGCCTGTGATATTTTGATGTTGAAGGAACTGTAGTCTAAAAATCCAAAAAATCATCCAAATCCCTTCTGTCCTTTTTGGTTGGTTTTCCTGTTCCGTTTTCGCGGTAAACACTTTGAGACAATTGGTACATTTTAAATTTTTCGATTTCTTCGGGTTTGGTGATGTCCCGAATGACGCTTTCAACTAATTTGGCACCCACACGTTTTTCGATAAAATCTAAAATTTCGTATTCAAAAACAGCGTTGTTTTTATGTATTTGGATAATTTCATTCAATTTCACTTCCCGTGAAGCCTTCACTTGCATGTTGTTGATTTTGACCTTCCCCTTGCTAATTGATTCTGTTGCCTGGGAGCGTGTTTTTGCCAAACGCACACACCATAAATATTTATCAAAACGCACTTTCATATGTGAATAATTTGTTTTTTAAAGGTCATATGGAATACGCCATGTTATTGTCATCTGTGCATGCGCAATTTGTTTGCATGGCTATTTCATAGCATAAAGATAGCTATTTTGCTTTCAAAAATTGAAAAAATTATTTAGTTTTACAAAAGTTACCGATTGAAAAAAATTACACAAGATATTGATACCAATGCATAAATTTCTCGTTTTTATTTTACTAACTTTTGTTTGCTCTTCTTATGTGGAAGGTCAGAAAATATTGAAAACATACAACAAGGGAATTGATTACGCAATCAAAAAAGATTACGAGAACGCCTTAAAAAACTTTCAAAAAGTTATTAAAAAAGACCAAAATTTTGCTCCAGCTTATTATCAAGCAGGTTTGATTTATCACGATTTGGATAGTTTTGCAAAAGCACTTAGTTATTATCAAAAAAGCTTTGCATTAGATCCACAGCAAAATCGTTTGCTACTCAATATCGGTAATTGCCATTTTGCTTTAGATAAATTGGAAATTGCTAAAAATCATTATTTAAATGGATTTACAAAAGAACCAAATGATTGGATGTATCCCGGAAACTTGGGTAAGTTGTATACCATTTCCGAAAATACAGATAGTGCCATCTATTTTTTAAATCTCGCTCAAAAATTAAATCCAGACGAAAGTGATATCGAATTGCTTCTAGCTACTAATTATACAATTCTTGCAGAAAAAGATAAAATACTGTTTCATTTGGAGAAATTTCATAGTAAAAACCCCGAAAATTTAAATTCTTTGCGCATGAGAGGCTATGCAAAATATCTTGATAAACAGTATTCTTCGGCGTATTTTGATTTAGAACAATCCCTTAAATTAAGTAAGGAAAAAGATACTATCGACTGTTATGCTCATTTTTATATGGGAATGGTTAATTTAAAATTGAATCAATATTCTGAAGCGATCATTGAGTTTGATAATGGTGAAAAAATTAAAGAAACTGGCGAATTGTTTTATAATCGGGCAAAAGCAAAAAAATATGTAACAGATTTTCAAGGTGCGATTTCCGATTTTAAAAAAGTATTGCTTTTACATGAGGATGATTTACATCTCGTCTCTGAATTATGTATTGCATATAAAGAAGCTGATGCATTGGAGGAAGGATTGCTATTTTTCAAAAGTAAAATTAAAGCAAATCCTAAAAATGCTTTAAATTATTACGCAAATTCACTTATTCAAGCCGAATTAGACAGCGCTGAAATTGCATTTAACAATATAAATAGAGCTATTGCACTCGATTCAACAAATGAAACTTATTATTGTCTAAGAGCATTGATTCGTTTTGAAATTGGCGACAATAATTTCGTTGATAGACCAGATTTTATGGATGTGGAAGAAGAGGATGAAGAAGAATATTATGAGAAGTTGAAGCAAGAAGTATTACAAGATTATGATTTGGCCTTAAAATTTGGGAAGGATAAAATCTATACTTTAGAACAAAGATCCAATTATTATTATGAAGAAGGGGAAATAGATTTAGCCTTGAAAGATTTGAATGAAATGGAAAAACTGGATTCTAATTTGACTGTTTATCATTATTTTTTGAAAGGCAGAATACTAATGGATAATAGAGATTTCAAAGCTAGTATCGCAAGTTATAATAAGGCGCTTGAAATCGATGATTCAGATGGAGAAATTCATTTGGAATTGGCAAAAGTCTATTACAGAACCAAGGAAAATGACAAATTTTGTTACCACGTAAAAAAAGCCGTAGCATTAGGTATTGATACCGTTTTGATATTAAAATGTCAGTAGTTTATTCCTAATTTTACATGCGAATAATTTTCCCGTCCTCCATTTCGATGATTCGATCTGTATTGTCAGCAAACTCTGAATCGTGTGTTACAATCAACAAAGTCTGATTAAATTCTGAGGCCAATTCTTTAAAGGTATCGAAAACGATATTGGCATTTTTCTTATCCAAATTCCCCGTTGGCTCATCGCCCATGATAATCAAAGGATCGTTAATCAATGCTCTAGCAATAGCAACACGTTGTTTTTGTCCTCCAGAAAGTTGGTTCGGTTTTTTTAGTAATTCATTTTGAAGTCCTAAAATCTTCAATTTTTCGTAGGCATTGTGTTCAATTTCTTTCTCAGAAAGTTTATTCAACTTTAAACCTGGAAGCATGACATTTTTTAGTACTGAAAACTCATTTAATAAATAGTGAAATTGAAAAACAAAACCAATTTTTTCGTTGCGCACGCGAGCCAACTGTGCTTCTTTTTTCTTCACCATCGATTCACCGTCAATCAATAAATCTCCTTCGTAATCGGTATCCATTGTTGATAAAATGTACAACAAGGTAGATTTTCCGCAACCAGATTTTCCAATCACAGAAACAAATTCACCACGATTGATGGTAAAATTGATATCGTTGAGCACCTGAATCGTCATCGGATCATGAAAACTCTTGCAAATATTTCGGGCTTCTAAAACTACTTGACTCATTATTTTCCTCTTATGATGATTACAGGATCTATTTTACTTGCTTTTTTGGCTGGGAAATATCCCGCAAAATATGTGGTTACCAATGAAAAAATTCCACCAATCATATAGTATTTTGGATTGTAACTTACCGGGAAAGTTTTTATTGTCGGCAAGGCTGGCGTGTCGAAAGGTATTTGATCGATAATTGAAGTCAATGAAAAACCAAAGAGCAAACCAAATAATCCACCAAAAATTCCGATACTTAAGGCAATTAGAATAAATATTTTTTTCACATCTGAGCCAGAAAATCCAGTTGCTTTTAGAATTGCAATAGAATCCATTTTCTCATAAATCATCATGTTTAAGATGTTGTAAATTCCAAAACCAGCTACAATAAGTAAGGTAATTCCAACGGCGTAAGAAATTAAAGTTCGAATGGAACTTCCCGTTTCGAATTGTGAATTTGCTGTTTGAATATCTTCCGCATCGCATTCAAATTTTGTTGCAAATTCTTTTCCTACAGCTGGAGCCTCAAGTAAATCATTTAATTTTATTTGAATGTCTGTCACGTAGGAAGAACTCACACCTAATATTTTTTGCGCTGTAGCGAGAGATGAATATGCTTGTGACTTATCTAATTCTTGTAAACCTGTTTGGAACAATCCAACTACTTTCAACTGAAATCGTTCTCCTTGAGCGGTTGTAATTTGCACCACATCACCCATTTCAACCATCATTTTTTCAGCCAAAATTTTACCTAAAATGACGGAGTTTGGAACATTTTTTAGGTCGATGTAGTTTCCTTTTACAACGTATTCATCAAATTTAAATAGTCTGTTTTCTTCTTCAGGATCGATTCCGTTTACGACTCCAACTAAATCTGTTGCACCCAAGTTAAAAAACACTTGAGAAATAATTTTTGGCGCAAAACCCAATACACGTTTGTCTTGTTTCAAACTTTGTGTAATAGCAAAATAGTTACGAATTTCTTTATTCGTTTTACTCGGCTTGATTGAACTTACAAAATTAAATTTTTTAACATAAGCTGGATTTTCATCTATTGCTTGATGTTCTGAAGGTTTGATTTCATTGTACAATTTAATGTGAGGCGTACGATTCAGAATCAAACCATCCAACAAATCGTTTAGACCATTCATGAAACCTAAAAGCGTCACAAACATCGTGATACTGAAAGTTACACCAATTGCAGCAACGAGGGTCTGTTTCCAGCGGGCAAGCAATAAAGATTTGGCGATATTTACGAGTAATGAGCTTTTCATTTTTCTTCAATTATCAAGACGTCAGATTTTGAAATACCGCTCAAAACTTCTACTTTTTCGAAATCCTTTAAGCCAATTTTGATTTTAACTTTTTTCCCACCTTCAAGCGTAACATAGTTTTCGTCTACGATAAATTTACGTGGAATTATTAAGGCTTTCGATTTTTGAAAAACAACAATATTTGCTTCCAAAGTCAAATTTGGATATAGTTTTTTCGGTTTGTGAATGAATTTCGCTTCAATCTTAAAACTTTTAGATTTCTCATTCAAATACGGGTTAATTTTCGTCACGATTGCTTCAAAAGTTTTGCCTTTGTAACTGTCTAAAGCGATGATAATTTTTTGTCCAACTTCTACGCGAGAAATATCGTTTTCATCAATTTGCAATTCAATTTTGAAGTTTTCTGCATCTCCAACAATAGCGATTGGCGTTTGTGTATTGACCATTTCACCTTTTTCTTTTAAAATGGCATAGACGCGACCTTTCAATTCACTTTTCACGAAAAAATCGTTTTCCAAGTTTTGAGAAATCTGCAAATTACGCTTCGATTGTTGGTCTGAAAAAGCCAATTGTTTCTTTAAATCTTGAAAACGAATGGAAGCTGATTTTGCCGCGTTTTTAGAATTTTGGTATTGCAATTCAACTTGTTCAAAATTTGCTTTTGAAATTACATTTCTTTCGTACAAAGATTTTTGTCTGACATAATTCAAGGAATCATTTTGTAGTTTGGTTTTTGCCAAGTCTATGTTCATGCGAGCATCCTTTAATTTATCCTCATTGTTTTCATAGGAATTAAAATTTGCTAACAATTGCGCATTTTCTCTGGAAAGTTTACTTGCTTCGTTTGAAATTGAAAATAAAACTTGTTGCGCTTGGATTAAATCTCCTTCTTCCACAAAAAGATTCTGTAAAATTCCATTTGTTTTTGGGAAGACTTGATACTGGTTTTCACTTTTTACAACACCAGAGGCATAAACTGATTCTGTAATATCGCCTATTTTTGGGGAAGTTTTTTCAACTTTTTTAGAACAAGCAAAAAGGAATAAGAGTCCAACTATAAAATACCATTTTTTCATCATGTCGCGTAATTTTTCTCTTGATTATAATTTCTGAATCAAAAGTACAGTTAATTTCAATTTGCTAACGTTAATTTATCAGAAAATCTGCAAAAACTGACGAAAATCACATTTAGAACTGACTTGTCTTTTTTTGTAGCAGGTGAATACGCTTTACCTTTGTAATATAAAAAACAAAGAATATGGAAAAAGGAAAAATTTACGACCAACATGCTGAAAACAAAGAATTTATGAGTAAATTAGATTTCTACAAAGGAGAAATTGCCATTTTGGAGTCTCGTTTGGAAGAAATTTCAGCAAAAAATAACCAAAAGGAATGTTTAATAGAATTGGAGCGTTTTCAAAATCAATTGATTATCCAACGCAATAATATTGATGAAATTAGACATCAAGTAGTTGTTGACGAGGACAGATTAGTTGCCGAAATCAATAAAAATGAAGTAGCGGTTGATCACAGAAGTGTTCCTTTTCATGTAGCGGAAAAAGAGCAAGTGGAAACGTTTGAAAGAAATTTCAACGAACTTAGAAAAGAATTAAACTTGTTTTTTAGCAAGTGGATGTAAAGTACATTCCATAAAAGAGACCGACTTGTTGCAAAATGAGTCGGTTTTTTTTTGATATTATTGGAAAGTCTTGAATTAACAATCGTTTCTTGATTTTTAAACCACTATAAAGTTTGAGGTCTTGAAAAATAGTATATCTTTAAACTCAAAGTGTACAACATGAATAAAGAAATTCCATTTCTACAACCTGGAGATAAAATTAAAATTGTTTCACCTGCAAAAGGAATTGAACCTGCCTTAGTTTTTGAGGCGAAAGAATTTTGGGAACAACAAGGTTTTGTGGTTGAATTAGGTGAATATTGTATCGGAAAATACCATTATTTTTCGGGTACTGACCATGAGCGAACTTCAGATTTTCAAGATGCTTTAAATAATCCAGAAGTTAAAGCAATCATTTGTGCCAGAGGTGGTTATGGAGCAGTTAGAATTGTTGATTTAATTAATTGGTCAGCTTTTTTACTAAATCCGAAATGGATTGTAGGTTTTTCTGATGTAACTGTTTTTCATCAACGTTTACAGCATTATGAATACCCAAGTATTCACGCCACAATGCCTTTAAATTACAAGCAAAATTCGACTGAATCGCTTCAAACCTTAGTGGATTCTTTGACAGGAAATTTACACGCTATTTCCATTTCAAGCAATTCAAACAATATAGTAGGAACAGCAAACGGAATTCTCCTTGGAGGAAATTTGTCAATCGTTTACAGTTTACTTGGAACAGACGATCAACTGAATTATAATGGCGCAATTTTGTTTTTGGAAGATTTGTGTGAACAATTATACCACATTGACCGCATGTTTTTTGCACTTCAAAAAGCTGGAATTTTAAATCAAATTGCTGGCTTAGTGATTGGTGGTTTTACGGATTTAAAAGATGTTGACTTAGGTTTTGGAAAAACTTTGGAAGAAATAATTCTAGATCGCATTTCATATCGCAATATTCCAGTTGCTTTTGGCTTTCCTGCAGGTCATATTGATGATAATCGCGCTTTGATTTTCGGGAAGGAAGCTCAATTGATAGTTGAAAGTAATAATGTTAACCTGAAATTTGTTTGATAATAAGACACTCTCGTTTTTAAGTACACCTTACTCCATATCCATAAAAGGTTCGCTTGTTTCAAAATCATTCCCCTTGGGTTCCCACAATTCAATGCGATTTCTCTCGGGGTCTTCGATGTGGATAAATTTTCCATAGTCGTAAGCTTCCATTTCATCCAAAAAGGTAACTCCTTTAGCTTTTAAATCCGCTATAAATATTTCCATTTCAGATACACGAAAGTTCAACATGATTTGTTGCTTCTCATTTCCAAAATAAGTTGAATCTGCAGCGAAAGTTCCAAGTTGTAAAAAACCACGTTGATTCGCTTTATGGTTGAATCCAAAAAGTACTCCGTAATCGTTTACGTTCATCCCTAAAACTTCCTTGTACCACAAATTCATTGCTTTTGGGTCATTGAATTTAATGAAAACTCCGCCTAAACCTGTAATTTTTGCCATTTATTTTTTGATGATGGTTTGATGAGAAAAATTACCATTGTTGTTAACAGAAATCAAATACGTTCCAGAACTAACTTCCTTACCCGCTTCATTTTTACCATCCCAAATGAGTGAATTTTCACTAGTGTTGTTTTTCAACTCTCGAATCAATTTTCCCTGCAAATCGTATATCGATGCAGAGATTTTTTTATTTGAAATGTCTTCTTTAAATCGAATTTCTATTTTATCTTCGAATGGATTTGGGAAAACTACAAATTCGTTTTGCGTTTTGCTTAACATTTCTTCCATTGATAAGGTCATTAAACTTTCAATATCGTAATTTTCATCTCCCGCCATGTATAGCATGTAGTGGAAATAAACCAAAAACATTTCATCACTTGTTCCTTCACCAGCGAACACAAATTCAGGTGGATCATTTGGATTATGGTGATTATTTATTGTGTTGTCGTAAACTGCATACCCTTTCAAAACGGAACCAATTGGAGCCTTCACAATATGTTTGAAAAAATAAAAATCTTGCCAATGAAAATCCCATTCTGGAATATGCACTAAAGGAAAAGTATCGTTTACGGCTGTAACTCCGTATGCTTTTATTTCAGTTCCGACTTGATGCATGTGCGGAAAAACACTTAAAATTGAGAAGTTTAAAGGCAAAGTTCCTGTCGGTGGATATTGCGCTTGAAGCGTAGTTACTTGATTTGGAGGCAAAATAATATTCCAATTTTCCAACACTGCAGCTGCCGTGACTTCTCTTATCCCAGTTTCATTTGTAGGGTAAAAATGGAAAATAACTTTGGTACTATCTAACATTCCAAAACTTCCATCAGGATAATGCATAGCTAAAACAATATTACTACCAGCGGTCAGAGTCATGCCTAATTTGAAATTACTTCCCGAGGGAAAAATCAAGGGAGAAGCTCCAGGCGTATAGCCCATCAATAACTTTCCATCTGCAGGACCACTGCAATCTCCACCAATCGTATCTGTTACATATGTTCCAGCTTCATCTGAAAAAACCAGACAGTGATGTACAATTTCTCTATTCCCTGGCACGATTTCCAAGGCTTTTATTTTACGATCTTGCGTTAAATTTGTTGGAATCGAAATACAGACATAATCATCATGCGTAGCATCTGCTTTACTATAATAATTTGGCATTCTCACTTCTAAATCGCCATTTCCTAAAATCGAACCAACATTAAATACAGGAGGAGGAGGAGTGTTTGCGGAATTTCCTTCCGGAGACCCATTATCAACCCACGAAGTTACAGTTTGTTTTTCTGTAGCACTTAAAGCTCTTGCATGCGCATATTCTTGATAATTTTCATCTGGTGGAAAAGGAGGCATACGATCATTAGTGATGGCATCTCTAATTCCTGAAGACATTGCACTTGCTTCTGCAAAAGTTGTTAATGAAAATGGTGCAATTCCACCTGCATGATGGCATTTGGTACATTTTTCATAGACGATTGTTGCCACATTATCACTCCAAGTTTGGGCAAATGAATGCGCAAAAAATAAGCAAGCTAAAAATGAGAATATTTGTTTCATTCTGTAAATTAGTTAATTGATTGGAAACCAAATCTACAGAAATATTTTCAATAAAACAAAACTTAATTAAGGTCCTAGGAAAAAATCGGGAAATAGAAATCAGCAGCACACATAGATTTTATTTCTCACTGCAACAGAAACTATGTTTACTATAGTAAGCTATGTGGTAAATTATAAACACATAGATTCTGTGTTAATATCCAAATAAAATATTA
>JBKCGI010000142.1:0-3345 GCA_046303515.1 Flavobacteriia bacterium
GATTTACTAGCATTGAGTAATTTGGCTTTAAACCTTTTGTTTATTGGTGAATACGAGGAAGCCTTGAAAAAATATTCTGAAGTTAATGAAATCAATCCTAAATACCTGAAGGCTGATGATTACCAAAATATTGGTTTAGCGCATTATAAATTGGGTAAATTGGATGACGCCTTATTAAATTGTAACAAATCAATTAGGCTTAAATCAAATGAGCAGAGTGTTTATAATACGAGAGGATTGATTTATGTGGCACAAAATAAAATGGAAGAAGCTCTTGCAGATTTTACTTCAGCGATAGAATTAGAACCTGAATTTCAGATGGCTATATTAAATCGTGCTATTTTGTTTCATTTGCTTGGTGACGAAACCAAATCTTATGCTGATTTTATGACAGCAAAAGAACAAGGTTGTAATTGTTATGGAGTGGCATTTGGCGAAGGAATATATTTTCTAAAGGAAAAAAAGTATGAAGATGCTCGTAAATCATTTGTCAAGGCAATAGAAATATATGAAGAACAAGATCTTCTTACCAAGGCAGAAATTTGTTATTACCTTGCTATTGCACACATGGAATTAAAGAACCAAAATGAGGCATGTGAATATTTTTCCTTGGCGAAATCCTTAAACTTCACCAAGGAAAATAAAAAATTACAAAAATTTTGTGCTAAAAATTAAATCACTGCCAAAGCTTGGTCAATATCAGAAATAATATCTCCATGGAATTCCACTCCAACTGATAAACGAACTAATTTTTCAGTAATATTTAAAGCTTGCTTATATTCTGGAGCCACATCAACATGCGTCATAGTTGCTGGATGTTCCGCTAAACTTTCTGTACTTCCCAAAGAGACAGCTAATTTGATTAATTTTAAATTGTTTAAGAAAATAAAAGCTTCTTTTTCTCCTCCAACAACATCAAAAGAAATCATTGCTCCGCCAGTTGTACATTGTCTTGCGTAAATTTCTTTTTCGATATCCGTTCCTGTTTCTGGAATATGTCCCAAATAATAAACACGTTCCACTTTTGGATGATTTCTCAAGTAGTTCGCAACTTCAATTGCATTGGTAGCTTGCTGATCCATACGAACTTTTAGTGTTTCTAAACTTCTCATCAACAACCATCCTGTCCAAGGTCCACACATATTTCCTAGGAAGGTACGTAAACCTTTAATTCTTCCCATCAAAGCTTTTGAACCCAAGCATGCTCCAGCTATTACGTCAGAATGTCCTCCGATATATTTTGTAGCTGAATACAAAACCAAATCAGCTCCATGTTTCAAAGGATGTTGCCAAATTGGCCCCATGTAAGTATTATCTACAGAAAGAATGACCTCCTTTTCTGCTGTCGAAAAGTGTTTTTTAATTTCTGCACACAATTCGATGTCAATCAAGGCGTTCGTTGGGTTGGCTGGCGTTTCGATGTGAATCATAGCTAAATTTGCTCCTTTTCCAGAATCTTCAACGCGTTTGATAATTTCTTCTTTGCTTTCACCTGCTAAAAATCCAATTGCATCAATTTTCATTTTTTTCAAAAAGTGGTTCACAAAGTGATCTGTTCCACCGTAAACTGGTCGAGAATACAACAAGACATCACCTGGAGCTAAAAACTCTAACATCGCAGTTGAAATCGCCGACATTCCACTTTCGAAAACGGCACAATCTTCCGCTTCATCCCATAAACACAAACGGTTTTCAAGGATTTCCAAATCTGGATTATTCAATCGACTGTAGATCAATCCTAATTCTTCTCCTTTTTCTTGTTCCTTGATGCCATAAGCAACTTCAAAAAAACGTTTTCCTTCTTCTGCCTTGTTGAATACAAAGGTAGATGTTTGAAAAATTGGGCATTTGATTGCTCCTTCGGATAAACTTGGCTTATAACCATGGCTCATCATTAAACTTTCTGGTCTCATACAACTTGTTTTTGTTAGAATAAATTTTTCTTTGAAATTACTTCGTTATTCAAAAAATTCTATAAAACATTTACTGAAGTAAACTTATTTCTAAAATTTTTTTCTTGCCTTGTACTTTAAAATTAAATTTATTCGAATTATTATTATTTACTTCCTTATTAAAATTTCTTACGCCTCGAATTTCAAAACAAAATCTATTCAGATTATTGTTATAAATTATTTAGTTATAATCAGACCTCCCTCGGACACTGAGCTTGTCGAAGTGAGAGGGGGAGGACTAAATATTTTGTTTTAATCTTATTATTGCTCAAATTAAAGAAATAATTTCTTTTTTTTATTATATTATAGAAAATTATTCTTTAATTGTTCTAATTTTATATCTTTGTTTCTGATTTAAACTTCAAAAAATGCTCCAATCAGAAAAAAACACTACGCAATTAGACGCTTTAGACAAACAAATCATTGCAATACTCTCCAAAAATGGAAAAATAAACCATAAAGAATTGGCTGCATTGATTGGTTTAACCATTACACCAACTTATGAGCGTGTGAAACGTTTGGAACAAAAAGGAATTATTAAATCTTATGTTGCAAAAATAGACAAGGAAAAGATCGGTAAAAATCTAAAAGTAATGTGCCAGCTTTCTTTAAAATCTCATGCAAAAGATCTTTTGGAGAATTTTGAAAATGCAATCGTAAAATTGAATGAAGTTACTGCCTGTTACCACATTGCCGGAAACTTTGATTATTTGCTGCATATTGAGGTTAAAGATATGGAGGCATATTCGGTTTTTCTAAAGGATAAATTGGCCACGATACCACATATAGCAAATGTGCAAAGTATGTTTGTTATGAGAACTTTGAAGGAGGAATAGGTAAAAAAAAAGCTGACCCATTTAGTCAGCTTTTATAAAAGAATGTTTTTTTATTATTCTTTAATAAATTTCGTTTTAGAAATTAATCCATTTTCAGCTTTAACTTCTAAGAAATAGATTCCTGCGTTCAAATTTGAAACATTGATCTTAGAATCTACTTTATATGTTGATATTTCTTTTCCATCTAAACTTAAAACAGAAATTGAGGCAATTTTAGCTGCTGTTTTAATTGACAAAATATCTTTTACTGGATTTGGATATAGACTAGAAACTAAAGTGTTTTCTTCGATGCTTGATGTATTTTGAACTGTAAAGGTAATGGTTGCATTGTCGCATAATCCGCCTGCATCACATAGCGTGTATACCATAATTGTTGTACCATCAAAATCCGTTGCTGGATTACAAGTTACCACACCAGTACTTGTATTATATGTCCAAACTGATTGGTCAATAGGACTTGTAATTGTAGTTTGTACTCCTGGAGTGATTACATCTAAATCAACGGTGTGGCCTGAAGTAGCACTTGGATTTCCATCAGCGTCTGTATCGTTTGAAAG
>JBKCGI010000143.1:0-10474 GCA_046303515.1 Flavobacteriia bacterium
CACTTACAAAAGATTCACCGATTTTTTTGCCAATACCTTTTTTGTATTTTTCAGGAGGTACGAAGGCATTGTATTTGCTAATTGTTAGATCTAAGGTACTGTATGCACTTTGGTCATTTAAATAACGTAATCTTCCTTCACTACTTTCGATTTCTTCTTCGATAGCACGAATAATTTCTTCAATCTCGATGATATTTTTTATGCTTGCTGCATTGTTGAGCAACTTTTTATATCGTTCCAAATATGCTTTTTTGTTTTCCAGACGAATTCCAACGTCAGTGAATTCTTCAGTTACATCGTTGGCTCCAATATTTTTCTTGGTAATTTTAAATTTACCTTTTTCCAATTCAACAACAAATTTCTTAAAATCACGAAAAGGAATCCTAATTTTGAGCGAATACGTCACTTCTTCATTTTCGTCAATTAAATCTTCGTTTTCAAAATAAGCATCAAACTTTGTCACAACTCGATCCACATATTTTTTTGTTTTAAAAATTTCTTTCGACTCGGCAGTAATTGAACCTTCGTAAATGATTTTCTTAGTTGTCGAAGAGAAATTTTGCAATTCATCACTAGTTAAATTATCAGCAATCACAGGTGGAACAAATGAAACTACTTCTTCCATTGGTGGGGCTGGTTTAAAATCTATCTGGGATGAATTTTTACTTAATTCGACTTTTTTTTCTTTGCTTGTGCAGGCAAAAATGATAATGACACTAATTCCAATTAAAACAATTCCTTTTCTCATATTCCAAATTTTTAATTTCAAACAAGTTAGAATTAAATTATTGAAACATTTTGTCCCGAATACTAATCGGTTATTTTAATTGAGTGAAGTGTTGTATTTGTCACTGTATTTTGTAACCTAATTTCGTTCTTTCAACTGACACTTTTGATTTTTTATCTTTTTCAATCAAAAAATTTAGCGCCTCATAAACATCAGAATAATTCATTTCTAAGGCTGATATTCGTTTTGCTAATTCATCATAGGTAATTGAAAATTCTCTCATCAAGACAAAAGATCTCATGATGTAAATGTTTACTTCAATTGCTTTTTCAGAATTTAAGACAGAACTTAGCATTGCAACTCCTTGTTCGGTAAAAACATAGGGAAGGTATTTTGAAAATTTACCTCTACCGATTTCTAAGGACGCAAATTGCGACCTTAAAGCATCATATTCTTCTTTAGTTAATTGAAACATGAAGTCGAGAGGAAATCGTTTAAAATTGCGCTTCACTGCTTCTTTTAATCGCTTAGTTTCAATTCCATACATTTCAGCCAAATGCTTATCCATTAAGACTTTTTGTCCACGTATGATATAGATTTTACTTTGAATTAATTGTAATTCCATCTTTGATAGGTTTAAATTTAGTCTAATCGAAAAATGCCTCAAAAATTAATTGAAACACCTTTCGAAAGTTTAGTTAACTAAAATTAAACAAAAAAAATTAAACCTCCAAAAATATTTCCTAAAACACAATAATACTATTCGGATTTAAACCCACCGTGAATTTTCGAATAAAAACGCCATTTGAGTCGTATTCTAAGACTTCACCAGAAACAGTATATCCATGTGCGTCAAACAAATAAATGTGGTTATTTTTACTTTCGACATGAATCCCATAAAGTGTTTCAATATTACTTACATCGATAAGATTTGTTGAAACGAAAGAATTCTCAAAAACATCAAATTTTCCAAATTTTATAGTTCCATTGTCGTCATAAACAATATAAATGTATCCATTCAGTTCTTCAAAAGCAATTGGATTAATCGCATATGTTTCAACGACTGTATTTGTTGTAAGATTAATTTTCTTCAATAAAGAAGGAATGGAACCAAAATTACCACGCTGGTGAACAAACAAATATCCATTCGAAACGACTAATTTTCCTGGATTTTTTCCAACTACGACTTTTTGCTCTTCTAATAAGGTATTTGGATTAATTACCGAAATTGTAGAATCCATAACTGGCGCGTTTAATCCTCCAGAATTACTTACATAAATTTTATCATTAGAGGCCACAATTTGATCGGGATTTAAACCGACAGCGATTCTTTTTTCGACTGTAAGCGTTGCTGTATCAATCACATCCACAAATCCATCAAAACAAGAAACAAAAGCCTTCGCGCCAAAAAATGCAATCGAACGCGGTTCTTTGGTTTGATTTCCTTCCACAAAACTAATTTGTTTGATTGATTTCCCGGTTGTGGCATCCAAAACTTCTAGCGTACTTGATACATTTACTAAAACGTAAATTTTATTGCCATAACGTTTTAAATCGTTGCCTGTATCACCTAATTTGCGACCAACTTTATTCTCGAAAAAGGAATTATCTACTGATAAATCACTCAAATTTATCCATGACAAGGAGGAATTGTTCATCTGAAATAAACCTTCGTTAAGAACCAATATTCCATTCGATAATTCAGCAACAGTTTTTGGATCTTCAATTTTATCTTTTTTGCATGAAAAAAGAAGAAGAACAAAGAATACAGATAAAAATAGTGTTTTAATGTAAGGCATAACTCAATGAGATTAAATAATATCTTCCTGGCATAACGTATGAGCGAATATACTCGTAAGAATTATTGGTGATATTTTTTAAAGCAAAAGTAAAACGGATTTCATTGGACTTGAATTTCCATTTGTAAAATAAATTGGCATCCAAGGTATAAAAACAAGGAACTTCATTACTTGTGATGTTTTCGTTCAAGGCATAACGCAATGAATTGAAGTACAAAGAAGTATTGAAGCCAAATTGCTTGTACGAAAAGGAAAAGTTTCCACTCAAAATGTGTTTTGGAATGTATGCAATTTGATCTTGATAAGTAGCAGAACTTTTCTTCGTTACATCAACTGCAGATTGAAAAGTATAAGAAAAACTGGATTCCAATTTATATTTGTCCAAGAAATTTCTCGCATGCATAAACTGCAAATCTCCCCCATTTATCCAAACTCTTCCTACATTTTGAATAGACCAAATAAATAAGTTTTTTGTTGGAATTGCAACGATCTTATTTTCAATGTAATTTGAATAAATATTATATGTAATTTTAAAATTATTTTTATGTATATTAAAATCAATATGAGAACCAAAACTAAATTGATTTGCAATTTCAGGTTTCAAATGAGTATTCCCGAATTGATTGTAATACAATTCATTAAATGATGGCATTCGAAGTGTTCTTTTAAGGTACACATAAGGAAACATCCCTAAAAAAGTAAATCTCTTAATTGATAAATTAATTCTAGGATTAAAACTGAATTTCTCGTATTTTAAGTCGTTATTTAATGAATTGTTATAAATATACTGAATTCCGCCAGTGAAGCCTAAATCAAACTTTTCTCTTAAAATAGTATAATCCAAAATAAATTTTGAATGAAAACGATAGATAGAATCAAAATTTGTATTCGATTGTAAAAAAGAAATGTTTTCTTCTACTCCATATAACAAAACACTTTTATTAAAATTCTTTTTCAAAATAGCACCAAAACTTCCAATTGAGTTAAAGTACAAACTCTTCAAATAAGACTGCAAATTCAAATATCCTGAATCTATGTATTTTAACTCATCATATCGGAAAGAAGCATAAGCCCTACCGAATTGCCTTTTGACTTTAAACTTATAATCTGCTTGAAAACTAACATTTGAATTCGCCAATCGCTGACTAGAATTGGTATTGTATAAAATTACCGCTCCTGGCAAACCTTTATCCGAAATATTTTGAATAACAAAAAATTTCACTCGAGATTTATTTTTAAATTGTTTGCCAAAATACACGCCTGAATACTCTTCCTCTAAATCGTTGTTGAATCTTTTTGCCTCAATGATTTCTGTGGCATTCTGCACTTCATAGGGAAACACTCCATTTGCTTTTCTAAATTTACCAAAGGCAGCAAGATACCATGATTTATGATTCCACTTTACGCTTAGATAAGAATCTGTTTGACCAAAGGACCCAAATTTTGAATTGGCTCTAAGCTGCAAGGTATCTAGAGAAAACTGATTTTCAAAAGTTGAAATAAGGAGATTATTTGCAGAAAAAAATGCGGAAACAACTTGCAACGATTGATCTTCGTTTTGATAGGACAATTTTATTTCTTGCACATTATCCAATTGCACATTTCCTAAATCTAGCTGCGATGTTTGGGTATTTTGAATAAAAAACCCATCAACTATAATTCCTGAATGAGTACCATTAATTCCACGCGCTGAAATGGTCTTCAGACCTCCTAATCCTCCATAATTTTTAAGTGAAACACCAGGAAAAGCCCTCATCAAATCCCCTAAATCTTCTGCTTGCTTATTGACTACTTGCTCTTTCCCTAAACTGAAATTAAAAGTTGGTTTTAAACGCAACAATAAATCGTGATCAATAGTTATTTCTTCCAACTCTTGCTCTCTCACTTGTGAAAAAGCAAGAATCGGCAAGAAAATAAATACGATATGTAATTTTAATTTCAAAATAGAAAAGCCTCGATTTTTAGACGCTTTATTTTATTTAATTATTTTTCTGGCGTAGCTTCCTGACTCATTTTCAAGTTTTAAAAAGTAAACACCTGAAGTTAAACTAGAGAAATCTAGGTTAGATTTTGAATCATGATTTTTTTCAAAAATTACTTTACCTTCAAGGTCATAAATAGTTAGTTTTCCGACACTTCCGCTTACGAACAAATCATTTTTTACAGGATTAGGATACACATCAACTGAAGTAATACTTTCTTTTTCTAAAGCTAAAGTATTCGTAATAAAAAGATTATCAATTGCAAAATAAGTTGGTGTATTGATGTAACCAAACGACATATCAGATGATTCAAATCGGAATGTTAAACTTTTCAATGAACCTAAACTAGTTAAATCAACTTTCTTCCAATCATTTAAGATGTAATCTTGCGTATTATCTGCGAAACGAAAATCAGCTAAATAAAATTCGATAGAATCAGTCTTAATACCAGATTCGTTCATAGCGACAATCCAAACTTTCAAGAAATCCTCTCCATTTGTGCCATCTACATCTCCGCTAGCATTTGTAGTTGAACCAAATTGTTTCGCAAACATATCGCCATTCAACATTGACAAGTAAGAATAAGTTGTATTTGTCAAGAATATTGAATCAACAAAGGTATTTTGAGAAAATGTAATGGTTCCATCTGGATAATAAATCCCATATTTTTCGGAATTATTGGCTCCCTTCCCAACAATTGCGCTGTATTGGTTTTCTATTCCAACAGTTGTAGCGTCTGTCATATTAGAATAAGCAAAACCTCCCCAATAATCTCCCCATTGCGATGTACCGAAGTAATTCGAAAAAGTAGCTGTATTGCCAAAATTTGTTGACATAGAATACTGCAAAGCATTATCTGAACCATTATAAAAGGTATCAGCTTGAATCAAATTCAAGTTTTCAAAATCTAATTGGGCTTGTTGACCAATAATTGTTGCAATCGAGCTTGCAAAGGCAAAAGAAAATAATAATTTCTTCATACGTAAAAATTTAAAAAATTAATAAACGTTGAGGAAATCAGATAAATGAAATAATACACATGTCTTTCTAGAATTGACATCTGAACCAAATCGGACTTTAATCTGAAGTCTTCATTAAAAACTCGTTTTTAGCAGGTATTCTGACTCGTTCCAACTCTTTTTCGCCTTCCCACACCTTACAATTGACGCAGTGACATATTGAAAAAGATCTTACAGAACTTACAGCTGCAGATACAGTTCCTGATTTACACAGGATTCCCTTTTAACTATCAGACATGAAGACTGATTACTAAAAACCGAGACAAATATAAGCAAATTATTGAAAAATAATAGGAATCCAAGATTAATACAATTTAATTCAAGGGACAAAAGCAACCTTTTCACCTATTTTTTAGTTTTACTGAAGAACAAAATGAATTATGACAAAAGTTTTTTTAATTGTAAGCTTAATTTCGGTAAGCACTGCTTTTTCTCAAGAAAGTAAACGTGTACTTTTCATCGGAAACAGTTATACAAGTGTAAACAATTTACCTCAACTGACTAAAGATTTGAGTTTATCAGCTGGTGACAGCTTAATAATTGATAGCCAAACACCTGGAGGACAAACATTTCAAGGTCATTTTGGAGATGCAACTGTAAATTCAAAAATCGCACAAGGGAATTGGGATTTTGTGGTTTTGCAAGAACAAAGCCAACGTCCTTCTTTTCCTGATTCGCAAGTTGAAGTAGAAGTTTTTCCTTTTGCTAGAAAATTAGATAGTTTGATAAATTTACACAATTCTTGTGCGGAAACAATTTTCTACATGACCTGGGGAAGAAAAAATGGTGATGCCGGAAATTGCGCTTTTTGGCCACCTGTTTGCAGCTATTCTGGCATGGATAGTTTATTGTATTTGAGATACATGCAAATGGCTGAAGATAATCAAGCTATTGTCTCTCCAGTTGGTAAATTATGGAATTATTTGAGAACGAATCATCCTGAAATTGAATTGTATTCAAGTGATGAAAGTCATCCTTCCTTGGCAGGATCCTACGCAGCCGCTTGTTCTTTTTACACAACAATTTTTAGAAAAAATCCAAATTTGATAACAAATGACGATGGATTGAGTGCGATAGACGCACAAAACATTAGAAACGCAGCTAAACTTATCATCTTCGATAGTTTAATAAATTGGAATGTAGGAAAATATGATGTTTTAGCGAATTTTACTCATACTGATTTAGGAAACGGTCAAATACAATTTACAAATACAAGTGAAAATTCAAATACGTATATGTGGTATTTTGGTGATGAAACTTTTACATCAGATCAAAATCCAACGCATAATTTCACAACTAATCAAAACTATTTGGTAGAATTGATTGCTTATGACGATTGCGGCAATTCCGATACATTTGCTTTGCAATTAAATTTAGCTTCAAATGACCTGATTGAGAATGGTGAAAATCGCATTATCTTTTACCCAAATCCGGTCAAAGACCTTGTAATTTGCAATCAGAAAAGCAATTTTCCTTAAACTATTTACGACATAAACAATAAGCTAATTCTAAGTTCTATTTTAAATGAAAATTCACAAATTGACTTAAGTAATTTGACTTCTGGTTATTATATACTTCAAATTTGTGATGTTAATTTTTCAAATCTATATTTCCCAATAATTAAAGAATAGGATTTTTGGAACACTTTTTGTCTGAAATGTTTATCTTTACACAAAAAATAACATTCATGAAAAAAGTATTTTTACTTTCGTTTACTTTATTAACATTCTTAAGCAGCAAAGCACAAACAATTCAAACTTACAAAGGAGTTTTTGAATCTGGTTCGGCAACTTATCAATATTTCGAAAATGACAAATCAGATCGTATCTACAATGGAAGCTTCAATTATGTAGGAAATCCTTATTCGTTTGTTGGACAATTTAAGGATAATAAGCGAAATGGAAAATGGAAAATTTCTGCATTAAACAAAATTTACAAAAACGAAAAAGGTAAAATTCAAGTCAATACAAATATTTCCGGAAAATACATTTTGAGTTCAATGGATAGTATTTGGACGTATACAAACGCAATTAAAACCTATAATCCAAAGACTAAAAAACCAAGTCCTAAGGCTGAAATAACTAAGTCTACGGCAAATTTTAAAAACAATCATTTTTCAGGAAAATTTACTTACGAAAAAGGAATTACTACTAAAACTACCGTTGTTGGACAATTCAATGAAAATGGCTTTCCTGATGGTGTTTGGATTACAAAGTCTTTGAAAGAAATAGAGGAAATTAAATACCAAAACGGAATTTTATTGTCTCGCATAGTGAAAGATATTACTACAGGAGACAAAAAAGTGAATGAAGATAATTCAGTATTTGTGAACTCTGTACTAGCAAATCTAGATTCGAAGACATTAATTTCGACAGTTAGTGGAAAAATGTATTTCATCGACACGGTAGAATTCCAAAATATTTTATTAGCAGTTTGGCAGAAAGATTTATTGAATCACGACGTTTTAGGAAACATCATAAATCCTTTATATTCCTTCAAAAGAAGCCACATTGCACCAATTGCATACCAAATAATCATAATTGAATGTGAAGGGAACTCTGACTGCTTGGCGAATTACAACAAAAGCAAAAGTGAGGAATTGGTAAAAATTCAAGAAGAACAAGCTAAACAAGCCGAAGAAGCTGAAAAGTTAAGATTAGAAGCTTTAGCAAAAGAGGAACAGATTCGAATTGAAAAAGAAAAAGAATTAGAGCGTCAACGCGTCGAACAACTTGCAAATGCAGAAAAAATTGGTGATGAATTTTTCAAACAAAAGAAATTTAAAAGTGCAATTAATCAATATGCCGAAGTGAACAAAATGGAGTTCTCTCAAGCTAGATTAGATAAAATTTCAGCATGTGAAAAAGAAATAGCAAAAATAGATTCTCTTCATAAAGAATTAAAAAATAAATACATTGATTTGAAGAATAATGTAAATCCTACTTTCGAAAATGCAGCCAAAGTACAACCTTCTGTTAAAGCAAAAAAGAAAGTATATGGTGCAAACTACTTGATGTGTGTAGATTTTTTAAAAACGAATTTCATGCCTCAATTTGAAGCGTTAAAAACTATTGAAAACAGTAGTGAGGAAGAATTAGAATTTTGGACGGAAAAACAAGAGAAACTTATAAAAGAAATTGATGTTTTGAAAAATCAATTGTCAGAAGTAACTCAGTTTTACACTTCTGTTAACGATGCTGTTACGAAAAACAACAAAAGTAAATTACGTGTTTTGAATTCTTCTTTGAACCCTAAAGTTATTGTTCACGACATGATTAATTTTAAATAGTTTGATTAATTTCAAGACTATTCAAAAATTCATTTTCTTGTTTTATTTTTAAAGCCTTTAAATAAGCTGTTCCAATAATTGCTCCATCTGTAAATTGATGTGCTCGCTCAATATCCAGTTTACTTTGAATGCCAAAACCAAGCATTACTGGTGTTTTTTTACAAAGAATTTTAATTTCAGCATATCTTGATATCAATGAATTTGTTGTGCTTTTATTTTCACCCGTAATAGCGTTTTGAGAAACACAATAGATGAATCCATTTTTAGAATGTTCGGCCATTTTTGAAATTCGTTCGTCTGTTGTCAAAGGCGTGACTAAAAAGCATAAGGTGATTCCAAATTTCTCAAATTGCGATTGATAGTTTCTTTCGTAAACTTCTAAACTGATATCTGGTATTATAATATGTTTGATATTCAAACTTGAACATTTCTGTAAAAATCGATCTAAGCCAAACAGGAATATCGGATTAAAATACCCCATCAAAACTAAAGGAACGTGAATTTCACTTCGGTGTTTTTCAATTATATGAAACAAAACATCTAAATTCATTCCGTTTTGCAAAGCGATATTACTTGTTTCTTGAATTACTGGTCCATCAGCCATTGGATCTGAAAATGGAATTCCCAACTCAATGAAATCAACCCCTTTCTCTTGCAACATCAATATTTGTTCAATTGTACTTTCTATGGACGGATATCCAGCGGTAATAAAAATACTTACTTGTTTTTTTTCTTTTTTGAATGTGTTCATTTTTTTAATTTTTCTTGATTTAATAAATTTGCTTGTTGAAATTTCCTCCCCCTCCATCCCCCTCTAAAGGGGGAAGTGTGTCCAATACTTTTACAAGTTACTACAAAGCATAACTCATATACGTTTCCATGTCTTTATCTCCTCTACCAGACAAATTGATTACTACAACATCTTCTTCCTTTAAATCAATTTTACTTAAAGCGGCTATAGCATGAGCACTTTCTAAGGCTGGAATGATTCCATCACTTTGACACAATTCTTTTACAGCCTTGAGTGCTTCTTCGTCCGTAATTGCAACAACTTTTGTACGTTGATTTTGAATCGTGAAAGCATGTAAGGGGCCAATTCCAGGATAATCCAAACCAGCTGAAATGGAATGAGGTTCTGTTACTTGTCCAAATTCATCTTGCATCAATAAGGTCAAACTTCCATGTAAAATCCCTGGTTTTCCTAAAATAGAAGTTGCGGCACTTTTACCAGAATTGATGCCTAAACCAGCAGCTTCAACTGCAATAAGTTCAACCGAATCTTCTTCATAAAAATGATAAAAGGCTCCTGCAGCATTACTTCCTCCTCCGACACAGGCAATTACTTTAGTCGGAAATTGTTTGCCCGTTTTTTCTAGTAATTGAAATTTAATTTCTTTCGAAATAACAGACTGAAAATCGGCAACCATTTGTGGATATGGATGTGGTCCAACAACACTACCAATTAAATAATAAGCATCAGGATTTGAAATCCAATAGCGAATTGCTTCATTTGTTGCGTCTTTTAAGGTTTTACTGCCACTTGTTGCTGGAATAACTTTAGCTCCAAGTAGTTTCATACGAGCAACATTTGGAGCTTGTCGTTGGATATCCTTTTCTCCCATAAACACAATGCATTCTAAATTCATCAAGGCACAAGC
>JBKCGI010000144.1:0-5609 GCA_046303515.1 Flavobacteriia bacterium
TTTTTGCATATCTAAAATATTATTTTCACTAAAGTTAAGTTAATTTATTGAAAAGCAAGTCCAAAACCCTTTCTAAAACAGCATCATTTTCCCCATTTCGAATCACATCGCAGGGAAATTTCATTTTTTCTTCGTCAGAAAGTTGATTGTTGATGCGGGAAATTACATCTTCACGGCTACATTTGTCGCGTTGCATTACCCGTTTGATTTTCGTTTCTTGATCAGCCACAACAAGCCAAATTTTATCAAAACGTTTATAGGATCCTGTTTCAAATAGCAAGGCAGATTCATTAAAAACAAAATCGGAGCTTTGTTCACTTTTCCACTTATCGAAAGATTGAAAAACCGTTGGATGCACTAATGCATTCAGTTTTTCCTTCATTTCAGGTTTCGAGAAAACTTGTTGTGCTAAATAATTACGATTCAGTTGTTTGTCAATGTAGGCTTTTTCTCCAAAAGTTCCCACAATAGAATTAATTAAATCCAAGTTTTCAAGCATATTCTGCTTCGCCACTTGATCTGCATAAAACACAGGATAACCCAAACTTTCAAGAACCTTGCAAACTGTTGATTTTCCAGAGCCAATTCCACCTGTTATACCAACGCTTGTCATTTTGGAATAGATTATCTTTTTATCTCTTTTAAATTAAATATTCTAATTTTCGAGGCTTGTGAAATTAAAATCAAATGAGTTTACCTCAAGTAAATGATTTTGATTTTTGATAAGCGTAACGAAGAAAAGAGATATTTAATTTGAAAGAATTATATTTCTTCTACTTCGATTATTTTGAATGGAAGTGAAATAATAGCCTGATAATCCTCACCAGCTTCTTCCATATCCTCGTCATCTTCTTCAAAATACCAGTTGATGCTCACATCAGTACCTTTTCCATTGATACCTTCTAATTTTTTGAATAAATCCAAAATACATTTAGAAGAAGAAGTGTTGAAATATTCCAATTTGATGTCAACAACTGTTGCTGCTTTTGGGCTTGTACCGTAAGCATCAATCCAGTCGTTTAATGGTTTATAAAATTCCACGGAGTTTTCAGGGATTGAACGACCTTTCAATTCTAATTTTCCTTCAGTAGCATTAAAAGTAATAGATGGTGTTTTTGCTGATCCTTCTAAAATTAAATTTTCCATGTTTTTTATTTTTTTAATCTATTTTGACATTTAAGCAGAAAAAACTAGTTGTTTCATTCACGCTCAAAAGTTGATATTCCAATTTATTACCTGATTTACGAGCAATGTCTATCATTCCCAAGCCAGCAGTACCTTTATCAGATAAATTTCCGTTGTTTAAAACCTCTTGGTAGTACAATTTCAACTCATCTTTATCCATTCCGTTAATCTTATCCAACTTATCACCTAAATCTTTTGCAGCATCTTTGTCTACGTAATTCCCAGTTCTAATTTGAAAAAAATCTCCTTCTTTGGCAATTAAAAATAAAGCTGATTTTTGTTCGATAATCCTACGTTGTTCTGCAGCATTTTCGTCATTAACATCAATATGGTGGTACAAATTTTGAAGACATTCTACTAAAACATTAAAAACCTTCTTTTTTGTTTTAGGAGATTCTTCCATGTAATCCATCTTTGTCTCCATAATTTGCAAAACGGAAGTCAACAAATCAGATGTAACTACTCCTTTAAATGAAAGTAAGATATTCTCTTCTTCCATTGTTTTATAAAGATTATAGATATTTCCTAATTCCATTTTGCGTTAGATGACGGACAAATATATAAAATTGTCGACACATAATACCGTTTCATAGGAAAAAAGTTTCGTTTTTTTGTAAAATTGTTAAAGTTTTTCTAAAAACCGACCAAAAATTCAGTCAAAATTGTACTTTTGTAGTCCCTCATGAACGAAAAAAATATTCCCGATAATTGGTTCGAAAGTTGGTTTGACTCGCCATACTACCACGAACTTTACGCAAGTAGAGATCACTCTGAAGCTGAATTTTTTATTCAAAATTTAGTCAATTCACTTGATTTAAATCATACTGAAAAAGTACTTGATTTGGCTTGTGGTAAAGGAAGACATGCTTTTTTCTTGAGTCAATTTGGTTTAGATGTAACAGGTTTGGATTTAGCAGCAAATAGCATTTTGGAAGCTAGTAAAAACAGTCACGCAAGATTGAAGTTTGATGTTCATGACATGCGAGAGGTTTACAAAAATGAGCAATTTGACGTAATTTTTAATTTATTCACCAGTTTTGGATATTTCGATTCAGAATCTGAGAATACTAAGGTTTTGGATGCAATTTCGACCATGCTTGTTCCTAGCGGAAAATTAGTTATCGACTTTATGAATGCGACAAAAATCATTCGTGATTTAGTGGCGAAAGAAGAAAAAACCTGCACAGAAACTACTTTTCATTTGGAAAGGAAATATGATGGAAAGCACATTTTCAAGGACATTCGTTTTGAAGCTGAAGGACAAAATTTTCATTTCACAGAAAGGGTTCAAGCTCTAAAATTCCAGGATTTTAAATTGCTACTTGAAAAATCTGGTTTCGAAATCGAAAATTGCTATGGTGAATATGATTTATCCAATTTTAATGAAGAAAACTCATCTCGTTTAATTTTAATCGCTCACAAAAAATGAGTGTTTTATTACAAATAAGTTTATTGATTGCAGCTGTCATTGTTGGTGGTGTAATTGTTGATTTGTTGAGTTCATTCAACCAAAAGAAAATCATCAAAATGTTGCTTGCTTTCAGTGGAGGGTTTTTGTTGGCAATTGCGTTTTTACATTTTTTACCAGAATTGTATCACGATCATTCTGAAAAAATCGGAATTTATGTTCTGCTTGGCTTTTTAGTGCAACTTTTCTTGGAATATTTTTCTGGAGGAATTGAGCACGGACATGTGCATCACCATAACAAACACAAATTCCCATGGGCATTGTTTATTTCGCTTTCCATTCACTCTATCATTGAAGGAATTCCTTTGACTTTGCCACAAGAAATGAATCACCACCACGAACACGGATCTGGAATTTCGCTGTTGATGGGAATTTTGTTTCACCAAGTTCCAGTTGCAATTGCTTTAATGACGCTTTTAAAACAAACTGAATACACCAAATTGAAATCTTGGGTAATTCTACTAATTTTTGGGATTATGACTCCAATGGGGTTAGTTCTGGGTTATTTCACTAATGGCCAATTGGATTTCATAAATATGAATTACCTGTTGGCAATAGTTGTCGGGATGTTTTTACATATTTCAACAACAATTATCTTCGAAACAAGCGAAAATCACAAATTCAATTTAATGAAGTTAACCAGCATTATGGTTGGTGTTTTCTTGGCATTGTTTATACATTGATTTTATTTTCTGGGCGCCTTAACCTGCTTTTCGCTATAGCTCCGATGCATCGGAGGCTGTCGCTTCTATCAGGGGCGCAACAAAAATTTTGATTACATCAATTTTTGTATTTAGCGATTTCAAATCACAATCTCTTCACAACCAAATCTTTCAAGCAAGCAATAAATTCAGGGTGATCATTTGAACTTGGAACTAATTGAACCTTTTCGCCTCCATTTGAATGGAAAATTTCTTGGTATTCTTCACCAATTTCAATGATGGTTTCTAAACAATCTGCCACAAAGGCTGGACTGAAAACCAATAATTTTTTGGCGCCTTTTTTACCCCATTCTTCAACAACTTTGTCAGAAAAAGGTGTTAACCATTTTTTATCCAAGCGCGATTGAAAGCAAACTGTATAATCTTCCTCTTTCATACCCATTTTAGCAGCGATCAAACGCGTTGTGGCATAACTTGTCGCTTTGTAGCAATAGGTATTGTGTTCGTTTATTTCATTTTCACAAGGTTGATCTGAACACAAACCATCGTTGTAAACTTTATCAACCTGTCTTTCTGGTAAACCGTGGTATGAAAATAAAACGTGGTCATAATCATTTAAATCAAATGCTTTTGCTCTGTCAACAATAGAATTGATATATCCTTCGTGGTCATAAAACTGAGAAACAATTTTAATTTCAGGTATTACCCACCATTTACGAATGATATTCATTGCTTTTTCAACCGCAGAACCAGTTGAAGCACTTGCGTATTGAGGAAACAACGGAATGATTATGATTTGGTCGTAATTTGCTTTGTGCATGCGGTCCAACACCGAATCCATCGAGGGGTTTTGGTAACGCATCGCCATTTCAACTGTCACATTAGAATCTTTCAATTCGTTTTGTAACAATTTTTGAACTGTTTGGGTATGCGTCAACAAAGGAGAAACTCCGTTACCAAACTTCCATAATTCTTTATAGATTTTGGCAGATTTTGGCGCTCTAAACGGCACAATAATTCCGTTCACTAATAATTTTCTTGGCAACCAAGGAATATCAATCACGCGAGGGTCGTTTAAGAATTCACTTAAATATCTTCTTACATCTCCTGTTGAAGGACTATCTGGTGTTCCCAATTGAATTAAAAGTACTCCCGTTTTTTTCATTTGTGTTTTGTTAAAATGTGATTGGTATAATAAGAAAGGGCTTAATATATTAAGCCCCTTCTTCTAAACTAAAAATATCTTTAAATATGTAATGCTCTTGCCTCAGTAGCGTCTAAAGCAGCTTCTTTTACTCCTTCAGAATAAGTTGGATGAGGGTGGCAAATTCGAGCAATATCCTCTGCTGATGCTCTGAACTCCATCGCAACTACTGCTTCCATAATTAAATCTGCAGCACGAGGAGCAATCATATGAACCCCTAACACTTCGTCTGTATTTTTATCAGCTAAAATTTTAATCAAACCTTGGATATCCATACTTGCACGTGCTCTACCCAATGCCTTGATTGGAAAAGACCCAACTTTATATTCAACCCCAGAAGCTTTTAATTCTTCTTCTGTTTTACCTACAGCAGCAACTTCTGGCCAAGTGTAAACAACACCAGGAATTAAATTGTAATTGATGTGTGGTTTTTGTCCTGCAATAATTTCAGCAACATAAACACCTTCTTCTTCCGCTTTATGAGCTAACATTGGTCCTTCAGTAACGTCACCAATTGCATAAATATTTGAAACTGCAGTTTGCTTGTACGCATTTGTATCTACCTGTCCTCTTTGATTTACGGATAGGCCAGCATTTTCAATATTTAATCCGTTCGTAAATGCTTTACGTCCCACTGCAACCAAGCAATAATCTGCTTCGAAAGTTACTTCTTCACCTTTTTTGTTTAATGCTTTTAAAGTTACTGATTTACCATTATTAACTACAGACTGTACCTTGTGCTCTAAGTTGAATTTGAATCCTTCTTTTTTCAAAACTTTAGTTAATTCCTTACCTAAAGTTAAATCCATCGTAGGAATAATCGTATTTGCAAATTCAATTACTTCAATCTCTGTGCCCAGACGAGCATAAACTGAGCCCAATTCCAAACCAATAACTCCACCTCCAATCACAAGCATCTTTTTAGGTATTTCTTGTAAATTTAATGCTTCAGTTGAAGTGATAATTCTTTTTTTATCAGGTTCCATTCCAGGAAAGAAATTTGGCTTTGAACCTGTAGCAATAATTATATTTTTAGAATCTAAAACCTGCGTTTTACCATCCTTATCTGTAACTTGAACTTGAGTTTTTG
>JBKCGI010000145.1:0-6208 GCA_046303515.1 Flavobacteriia bacterium
AACCATTCTTCGCCTAAGGTTTCTTTAACCATCAATAAATTATGCAAAGCTAATTTTGAAGTTGAGATTCCACCTGCTGGTTTCATACCGATTTTAATTCCTGTTTTGCGGTAAAAATCTTTAATAGCCATCAACATCACATACGTTACTTGCATGGTTGCTGCTGGTTGAATTTTCCCAGTAGAAGTTTTGATAAAGTCAGCACCTGCATACATAGCAATTTCACTTGCTTTACGCACATTATCTAAAGTTACTAATTCACCTGTCTCTAAAATGACTTTCAAACGTGCCTTTCCACAAGCTTCTTTAATGGCTGCAATTTCGTCGTATACAAAATCGTAATTTCCTCTCAAAAATTCACCACGAGAAATTACCATGTCAATTTCATCTGCACCGTTATCAACTGCGAATTTTGTATCTTCAATTTTGATACTTCTTGGTGCTTGCCCACTTGGGAATGCTGTTGAAACTGAAGCGACCTTCACGTTTGAATTCTTCAATTCATTTTTAGCAATTTTCACCATGGAAGGATATACACAAACTGCCGCAACCGTTGGACAATCGGGATAAACATCATGTAAATGCATTGCTTTGTAGCACATTTGTTTTACTTTCCCAGGAGTATCTTTTCCTTCAAGCGTAGTTAAGTCTATCATATTCAAAACCATTTTCATGCCTTGAAGTTTCGATTCATCTTTAATACTTCTTGTTTGGATACGTGCCACTCGTTCTTCTACACCAACTTTATCAATAGTAGGCGTAAAACGAAAATCGGGAATATTTTTATTTTTCTTTGAATTGTTTTGATTCATGAAATAAATTTTACGAAGAACAAATATAAAATAAATCTCGATAGGAATCTATTTTAAACCGATTAAATTGGCTAAAAATTTTACAATATTGATTTAGTAATTAAGATTTTAACGTAACAAGGTAATATGTCCTGTTAAGATTTCAATATCATTAGACTGAATATCTGAAAATTTTACTTTATATGTATAAATTCCATCTTGACAATTTCGACCTTTATAAGTACCATCCCAACCTTCTCTCAAAGTTGTGGAATAAAAAATTTCTTCTCCCCAACGGTTATAAACCCAAAATTCATAATTCAATACATCGTATATTATAGGAATAAAGACATTATTGAAGTTATTACCGTCTGGAGTGAAAGTATTTGGAATGAAAACCGTTGTTTGAGGAATTACGGATACAATCTTATATATCGTATCTCTGCAACCAAATTCATTTTGAACAACCTGAGTTACACGATGATTTCCACTTTCAACAAAACTAAAAGAAGGATTTCTATCAAAAGTGTAGAGTGAATCATTGTAAATGTAAAAAATAACATCACTATCAAAAGACTTGTCTTCAACAGTAAAAAAGGGTTCAAAAACAGTTTGTTTATCAGGCGAAATGTTGAAGTCCGCTATTGGAGAAGGATAAACTCTAATTAAATCATCTTTAGTCATTGTCAGTGTTGAAATGCAACCTTCTGTTGATTGAATCGAAAACGTCACATCATAAATACCTGGATTCAAATAAACGTGAGAAGGATTTGCCTCATCAGAAGTTGTTCCATCGCCAAAATTCCAACTGTAAATCAAAGGGGCATAAGAACTACTTGAATCTAAGAAAAAAGCTTCGTAGGGAGCACATTTTAATTCAGGGTCGATACCAAAATTAATTTTAGGTTCATCATATAAAAAAACCATATCGGTAAACGAGCCTTCGCATTGTCCCGTCTCAACATAAATAGTTACAGGTATATAACCTGAAGTATCGAAAACTACATTATTTACATTCAAGGTGTTAGCTGAGGGAAAATTTGCATGTGGTCCAAAATCCCAAGTTATGGTGGGGTTAGCAGGTCCATCGTAAAAACCAACAAAATCAAAGGAATTACCCGTTACACAAATCGAATCAATTGTAGTAAAAGAAACATCTAAACCTTCTTGAATAATGAAAAGCTGAGTTGAAGTGTCAGTGCATGGCCAACCAGGATTTACAACTAAAGTGACCTCATATTCGCCAGGACCAGGGAAGGTGTAATTTGGTTCAAAAGCCGTGCTAACGTCATTTGTTAAGGAATCAACTCCAAAATCCCACAAATAATTTGTACCACCAAAACTGTTATTTTCAAATTGCGCATCATATCCTTGGCAAAAAGAAATAAAATTTGAGGCTTCAACTTGCGGCACAACTTCAGCTTGTAATTGGATAACACAATTCACAACTTTAAATAAAAAATCTCTATCTGATTGACCAATTAAAACTCCATTACGATATTCTTTTACACGAATACCTACAACAAATAAACCTAATAGTTCAGGGTCTGCTATTAATTGACCAGTCACTGGGTCGATGGAAATTGTAGCTCCTGGTCCCAAGGGATTTATCGGTGCATATCCTCCTGCAAAATTTACTTGAAAATAGGGTGGTGATGGAGGAGGTTGAGGCATTGGGTCGACATCAGTTGCTCCTGCAAATGGCGTAATTAATTCATAAACCAATTGATCTCCATCCGGGTCCGTAGCACTATGGTCAAAATTTAATATGTCGTTGTTACAAATTACAAGTGGAGGATAATTATTGAATCTAGGCGAAGAATTTATTATTGCATTTGAATTGGTCCCTGTAATATGAGTAACAAGCGTTAGGCCTGTGTCTTCAGGTGAAATTAAATTGGTAACATTTGGTCCACGACAACATCTTTGATAAGAAACATTGTAACCACCTGGAGTTGGTGGAAGGTTAACGACTTGACTATAAATCGCTCTTTCTGTGCATATGTTTGCAGGTGGAGTGACACAAGGATTATTCAAAACAACTGGCAAAACAACGCTTCCTGGAAAAGGGATTAAAACTTCTTGAACTAATACATTACTTGAATTAAAAATTCCTACTGACATTGGGTCATCATATTCAGCGCCAGTTGATGCACAATCCCTAAATAACACGACAGTTATTCTGTAATTATTATTACCCAAATAGTCATAATATATATCGCCGCCCACAATATGAGCTGACCATAAATTTAAACTCAAGAGTAGGTTTAATGCTATGAATATCAGTTTTTTCATGTAATATGAAATACAAATATACAAAAAATGAACCAAAAAATTAAGTAAATTTTAGAGTCAAATAATAAATAAAATAATCGAATAGCATACAGGGCGAATAATTTTGAAAAAATCATTCATCGCATACATTTTTTAGGGTATAATTTTCAGTCCTAATTTAGAAATCATAAGGACTATCAAACTTGTATTTAAAATTAAGTTGATCCTTTCCTTTCTGATTGGAAACAACTTTAGAAGTATTTTTTTGATCCGTAGTTTCAAACTCGGGAAGTGAAAGCATATCTTGCTCGCATTTCCAAGTGTAAAATTCTTGTCGGGTTGGGTGATTAGAGGCGCAAACATTGAAAATTTCTCCCCATACATTTTGTTCTATTAGTGTTTCAATAAATGAAATGACATCTTGTTGGTGCACCAAATTTACTTTAGCATCTGGGTTTTTTAAATCCTTTTTTCCTGATAAAAATTTTGCTGGATTTCTATTTTCTCCAAATAAACCAGCTAGACGTAAAATACTTATTTGATTTCCTAATTCTTTTTGCAAAGCTTTTTCCGTTAAAAATAATTGCGAGGTAAAATTATAGTCACTTAAAATTTTAGAATTTTCTTCAGCTAATTTGCAATTATCAGCATATACACTTGTTGAACTTGTAAAAATAAACTTACAAGTATCAGGAAACAGTGTTACCAATTGTAAACATTGGTTTTGATAGCTTTGAAATAAAGTTTTACTAGGTGGAATACTTAAAATACAAACTGAAACAGTCGAAAAAAATTCTTTGAATTCTTGTTGGTCAAAAGCACTGTTCAGATTTAAAATCCGAGCATCAATTCCCAAAGATTGAATACTATCTAATTTTGATGTTGTCGTTGTTGTTCCACAAATATCAAAGCCTTTATTTTTGAGACTTTGTGCCAACGGTAAACCTAACCAGCCTAGGCCAACTAATGCTATTTTTGACATTATAAAGATTTTGTTCTACCACCATCAACCGGAACATTTATTCCATTGATATAACTTGCCGAAGGTGAAGCTAAGAAAACAATTGCATTGGCAACTTCTTCTGGCTGAGCAATTCTTCCCATAGGTGATTCTGAGGCCATTTCTTTAAAAATTTCATCAATGGTTTCATTTGTCTTTTCAGATTTAGCCTCTGCAATACCTTGAAGACGAATTGTATTAGTTGCTCCAGGCAAAACATTATTAACAGTAATATTGAATTGACCTAATTCCATAGCTAAAGTTTTACTCCAACTTGCAACGGCACCTCGAATTGTGTTCGAAACACCTAGATTAGGTAAAGGTTGTTTAACACTTGTTGAAATTACATTGATGATACGACCGTAACCATTTTTTTTCATCAAAGGAACTAGTTTTTGCACTAAAATATGATTACAAATCAAATGTTGTGTAAATGTGTTTTGAAATTCAGAGATATCTGCATCAATAATCGGTCCGCCCTTAGGTCCGCCAGTGTTATTTAATAAAATGTGGCAATTACCACCATTTGATACATATTGATCTAATTTTTCAGCTAGTTCGCTTGGATTGGAGAAGTCAGCAACAAGGTAAGAATGAACTTGATTATCAGATGTACTTAATTCTAAAATTGTTTCTTTTAATTTAATTTCATTTCTCGCTACTAAAACGATACTGGCACCATTATTAGCTAATTCAAGCGCTGTAGCTTTTCCTATTCCTTGTGTGCTTCCGCAAACTATTGCAGTCTTATGTTTAAAATCAATATTCATTTGTTAATTTTTGTACAATTTTAGATATTTTTTCTTAACTTCGCTACAAAAATAATTATATACTATGAAAAAACTTTACTTTTTAACTTCATTTTTAACTGTTTTTCAGTTATTTAGTTTCTCACAATTATCTTGTGGAGATGTTTTTACGGATTCTGGTGCTGAAACTGCGGAATACAGTAACAATGAATCTATTACTACAACAATTTGTCCTTCAGGTGGACAAGTAATTCAAATCAGCTTTTCAGAATTTTTAACTGAAGACGGTTATGATTCACTTACAATTTTTAATGGTAATTCAACTGCAGATGCGGTGATTGGAAGTTATCAAGGTACTAATAGTCCTGGGATTGTTTATTCAACCAACGCAAATGGATGTTTGACTTTTCTATTTGAAAGTGATGGTTCTGTGACTGAAGCTGGCTGGATTGCTAGTATTTCATGTGTAGCTCCAATTACTTGCCCTAAGCCAACAAATTTAAGTTTTTCAAATGCTACAGATAACGCTGCAACTTTATCTTGGACAGCTGGAGGTAGTGAAACAGCGTGGTTAATTGAATACGATACTGCTGGATTTGTTTTAGGTACTGGTAATACAGTTGTCGCAAACTCTAATCCTTTTTCTCTTTCAGGTTTAACTGCATCAACTAATTACGATGTATATGTTTATGCAATTTGCAGTTCTTCTGATTCAAGTTTTGCTTCAAGTCGTTTTTCTTTTGCAAAGGATATTTCCCCATTTAATTGTGGAAATTTGTTTGTTGACAATGGAGGTATTAATGATTACTCATCAAATTCTGCTGATACGACAACTATATGTCCGAATGGAGTATTTGAAACAGTATCAGTTGTTTTTACTTTATTTGATACAGAGGATGGTTATGATTCCTTAATGATTTTTAATGGTTCTTCTGTAAACGATCCCCTAATTGCGACATATCAAGGTTTGGTTGATACTATTGGTACAGTAACTTCAACAAATCCAAATGGATGTTTGACATTCTTTTTTGAGAGTGATGGTTCAGTTCAAAATCCAGGTTGGGTAGCAAATATTGTTTGTATAGATCAAAATGCTTCTTTAACTGAAAATCAAACAGAATTTATTACAATATACCCTAATCCTTCTAATGGAATTTTTACAATTTCAAATTCATCATCACAAAAATTTGATATTAGAGTTAGTGATTTAAAAGGAAGTATGGTGTGGAATTCAACTATAGGAAATGCTGATCAAGAATTAAACTTGAACCATTTGGAAAATGGATCATATTTTGTAAGCTTTTCAAATTCATCTCAGACTTTTGTTAAGAAAATTAACATTGTAAAATAAGATTTATGAAAAAAATATTTTCACTTTTTTTACTGAGTTCTAC
>JBKCGI010000146.1:0-13931 GCA_046303515.1 Flavobacteriia bacterium
TTTATGCCTTCCTTTTGCGAAATTATTCTAAGGCTCAAATCTTCTTTCGCTTCAAAATATTTACTAGTGCTAGATTTTCGTTTTTTTGCTTCTAAGAAAATGATGTCACCTTCTTCTAAGTAGTCTTTTTTGTCTCCAAATTCGTTGTATTTGTACAGTTCTCCTAATCCAATTTTCAATTCTTTTGAAATTCTGTAATAGGTATCACCTTTTTTCGCAACAATGAATTTGATATTGTTTTTGTGTTTTTGTACCGTATGCGTATTTGCTGTAATGGTTTTAACAATATTTCCTTCAACTTCTTTTTTATTATCTACCAAAGGTGAAATTAAATTGTTATTATCAAATTCATTTAACTTCAAACGTTCTATTAGTTCAATAAGTTGATCTGGATATTTTGGATTTGTCGCATATCCTGCCTCTTTTAAACCTTTTGCCCATGATTTATAATCTGTAAGGTCGTAAGTAAATAATTTAGCATAGCGAGTTTTTCCTTTTAGAAAAATGGAATGATCTTCATAGGATTTTTTTGCTTCGTCATATTTTCTGAAGCATTCATTTTTTTGATCGTCGTCCTTGTGAAATGTTTCACCTTTCCAATCTGCACATTTTATTCCAAAATGGTTATTAGCTTGTTGGGCTAGGTCAGAATTTCCATTTCCACTTTCTAAAATACCTTGAGCTAAAGTAATGCTGGCAGGAATTTTATGTAAATTCATTTGTTTCACAGCGGTTTCTTTCCACATAGAAATATACTCTTGTTGTGTGTATTTTTTTTCTACGTTTGCAAAAACTGCATTAGCTACACTAAAGTTTGAAGTGAAGATAAATAAAAGTCCGATAATCAATTGCTTAGCTTTCATACTTTTCAAGTTGTGAACATATATACGCAACTTATTAACAAAAGTTACACTTATTAACAAAAAAAAGGTAAGTAAATTGATTATGAAGATTTAATCTCTTATAATTTTTGGCTCATAAATAGAAATTTCAACCTTTGAAAAGGAGATGTTTTCACCGCTTTGATTCCAAACACCTAAGCGAATTAAATCGTTTTTTGTTCTGAAATGAGGAGTAAGGTATTGAAAATAGACTTCGTGTTTTAATGTGTCAATTTTGAAGTCTTTTTGAGAAATATCCTTTCCAAACCAACCGTATGCTTGATCTTTAAACAATGTTGTGGCACTAAATATTTTGCCATTTAAATTTTTTGAAGCACCTAGATATGACCATTTTGCTTGAATGACGAAATATGGTTTTGTAGAAAGTTCAACTTGTTTAAACTCGATTACAGGCGTATAAATTGAATCCTTTGTTAAGGTGAAAACCGGATTGTAGTGGTAATTTATGGTTTTAGATTTTCTAAATCCTGAACGCAAATCCAATGGACTTACTTGTTGTTTATCTCGATCGATTGAAAGTAAATTTTCCTGTTTTTCATTTGGACTAGTAGTTTGGCCAAATACTGAACAATAGTAATCCTTTGTCATACGATCAGTTTTTAATATTCCATTTTCAATTTGAAAGGTTTGAAATAAATTTAAAATTACGCAAATTGTAATTAATGGATAAATGATAAATTTCAGTTTTGATTGTGTTGCTTTTTGAATTAAAAAGCCAAGAGCGATGAATAGCAGGGGATAAACTTCTAGAACAGCACGAAGACTGTAACTGTCAGCATACCACCAAGTTGTCCAACAAGAGATTATGTAGAAAAATATTATAAAAGGAATCAAAAATGAAATTGAATTTTTATCTTTTTTATACCAAATATAAAATCCTAGTATGCAAAGTAAAGAGATTGGAGTATAAATAAACCAACCCTTTCGGAAGCTAAAAAGTATTTCATAAATGTAAGGTGTAAACCAATCAAAGCCTTCGCCTGGATTATTTGCATAACTGTTGATCATGAATTTTCCAGATGTAATTTTCCAATACATAAATTGGATTGATATTAAAAGCAGGTAAATTGCAATTACTGATGCAAGAATTGCTTTTTTCTGTCGAATGAAATAGAAAAGTTTTATTTTGAATGTGGGAAACTGTTCGTTTCGCCATAAAACAGGAATTAGGCCAAAAATAACATCTGGGGGACGGACCAAAAATATTAATGCAAGTAAAACCGCGAGAAAACTTCCACTTTTTAAATTAAGTTTTTCATAGAAGTTAAAGCATTGATTAATGAATAAAATCAATAATAAAAATTCAATTAAATGTGTTGAGCCTAAGGATGCATATTGTGAGAAAAGTAAATTGGTTCCAAGAAAAAGCAGAAATATCAATGTAATAGCAAGTGTTTCGTTAAAAAATCGCTTAAATAATTTCCTTAGTTGAAAGATTGCGAGCATAAAATAACTTAGGTTTCCAACAACTAACATTATTTTATAAGGATAGGAAAAACCATCTGTTTTAAATCCAAAAATACTTGCCCAAATTTCTGCTACAAAATAAAAAGGTGACATCAAGATCGACCAACCGACTGTGTATTTGGTCATAATTCGCCCATTTTCATTCAATACAAATTGATATAATGTTGAACTTAATTGATGTTCATTGTTTATCGATTCAAAATAGCTAAAATCAGTAAATATAAGATTGTGTTGATCGAAAAGCATTGGAAGGTAGATATAACTCCCGAATAAATCCCATGAGTAAATCACTGGAATATGATTTTCAAAGACTTTATAAATAATATACACAGTAAGTGCTAAGAGTAGGAAAGTACTTTGTTTCTTGGTAATCATGAAGCGAATATAGGATTTTTTTATTAGTTTTAATGTAAAATTTGTTTTAAATAATGCGTCAAAATGGCACTTTGAAGTGTGTAATTTACGTTTAAAACTGTCATTTTGTCTCATTTTGTGCCTTCGGTGCTATTTTGTGGTGCTTTGGAATGTAAATTGACGATCTATAAGCATCATAAAAACCTAAATTATGGACTTTAATAAATTTACCTTAAAAGCACAAGAAGCCATTCAACAGGCGCAAACCATCGCTGAAGGATATGGTCATGGAACAATTGAAAATGCACATCTTTTAAAAGGAATGATGGAAGTTGATCAAGATGTAATTCCCTATTTGCTTAACAAACTAAACGCTAATTCTAAAAACATTGAACAAGTTGTTGAACGAATTATTCAAGGACTTCCAAAAGTTACTGGAGGACAATTACACTTGAGCCAGCATGCAAACAAAACCTTAACATCATCTGTCAATGAAATGAAAAATTTCAAAGATGAATTCGTTTCAATTGAAGTAATTCTTTACACCCTAATTGATGCAAACGATGCAATTGGGCAAGTTTTAAAAGACAATAAAATAACACAAAAAAACCTAAAAGAAGCCATTATGGATTTACGAAATGGACAAAATGTAACTTCAAATAGTCAAGAAGGAACATATAAATCGCTTGAAAAATATGCTAAAAACTTAAACGAACTTGCACAGTCTGGAAAATTAGATCCAGTGATTGGTCGTGATGAAGAAATTCGAAGAGTTTTACAGATTTTAACACGTAGAACAAAAAACAATCCTATTCTAATTGGAGAGCCTGGAGTTGGTAAGACAGCTATTGCCGAAGGTTTAGCACATCGAATCATAAATGGAGACGTTCCTGAAAATCTGAAAAGTAAAATTGTTTATTCCTTGGATATGGGTGCTCTGATTGCTGGAGCAAAATACAAGGGAGAATTTGAAGAGCGTTTGAAAGCTGTTGTGAAAGAAGTAATTCAAGCAGATGGTGAGATAATTTTATTCATTGACGAAATTCACACCCTTGTTGGCGCAGGTGGTGGAGATGGAGCCATGGATGCTGCAAATATTTTAAAACCAGCCTTAGCTAGAGGAGAATTGAGAGCCGTTGGAGCAACAACATTAAACGAATACCAAAAATATTTTGAGAAAGACAAAGCTTTGGTGCGTCGTTTTCAAACAGTACTCGTAGATGAGCCAACAACGGAAGATGCAATTTCAATTCTCCGTGGAATTAAAGAAAAATACGAAAACCACCACAAAGTAATGATCAAAGATGCGGCGATTATTGCTGCAGTGGAATTATCTCAGCGTTATATTACTGACAGACATTTACCAGATAAAGCGATTGATTTAATTGATGAAGCTGCATCTAAACTACGTATGGAAATCAATTCCAAACCAGAAGAATTGGATGAATTGGAACGTAAAATCATGCAATTGGAAATCGAAAAAGCAGCGATTACGAGAGAAAAAGACACGAAGAAATTAGAAAATATTGGCAAGGACTTGGCAAATTTAGCGCAACAACGAGATGCTTTTGTCGCGAAATGGCAAGCGGAACGAAATGTTGTTGATGCAGTTCAAAAATTCAAAGAAGACTTAGAAAACTTAAAAGTTGAGGCGGATAATGCAGAAAGAGCTGGGGATTACGGTAAAGTTGCTGAAATCCGCTACGGAAAAACGAAAGAAACTGAAACGAAGTTAGAAGAGGCAAAAGCCAAGCTACTTGAGATGCAAGCTAATTCGAAGATGATTAAGGAAGAAGTTGACGTAGAAGAAATAGCGGAAGTAGTTTCTAAATGGACTGGAATTCCTGTTTCTAAAATGGTGGAGTCAGAAGTTTCTAAATTGTTGAAATTAGAAGATGAATTAGGGAAACGTGTTGTAGGTCAAGAGGAAGCAATTGCAGCGCTTTCGGATGCTGTCAGAAGGAGCAGAGCTGGTTTGCAAGATGCCAAACGTCCAATTGGATCTTTCATTTTCTTGGGAACAACAGGAGTTGGTAAAACAGAATTAGCGAAGGCTTTAGCTGAGTATTTGTTCAACGACGAAAATGCCATGACTAGAATTGATATGAGTGAATATCAAGAAAAACACTCTGTTAGTAGATTAGTTGGAGCGCCTCCAGGATATGTTGGATACGATGAAGGTGGTCAATTGACAGAAGCCGTTAGAAGAAGACCATACTCTATCGTTTTATTAGATGAAATTGAAAAAGCGCATCCAGATGTATTTAATGTTTTGTTGCAAGTTTTGGATGACGGTCGTTTAACGGATAACAAAGGTAGAATGGTGAATTTCAAAAATACAATCATCATCATGACGTCAAATTTAGGTTCACATATTATTCAAGAAAGTTTTGAAGGAATCAAAGAAGGTCAGTACGATGAAGTGGCTGAAAAAACAAAATTCAAAGTTCTAGAATTATTGAAGCAAACTATTCGACCAGAATTCTTGAATCGTATTGATGAAACAATAATGTTTACGCCATTGTCGATGAGTCATTTACGAGGAATTGTTACGATTCAAATGAACAACTTAAAAGGAATTTTAGCGGAAAAAGACATTCGTTTACATGTTACAAACGAAGCTTTCGAATGGATCTGCAAGGCTGGATACGATCCTCAATTTGGTGCAAGACCAGTGAAAAGAGTAATTCAAAAACAAGTGTTAAACGAACTGTCTAAAGCATTACTTTCCAATACAATTGATACATCACAAATTGTCGTGATGGATGTTTTTGATGGAAAGATTGTTTTCAGAAAACCTGTAAATGCAGTAGAGGAGGTTTTATCTTAAGACGAAAATTAGTTAGATAAAGAAAATCCCATTTGTCATTTGATGAATGGGATTTTTTGTATGTTTGCTTTTTATTATGAGACTAAATTAAAAAAAATGACTTTTACCGATCAAATGAATCGTACAATTTCCTTGGATAACATTCCTAAGAGAATTGTTTCATTAGTGCCTTCACAAACTGAATTTTTGTGCGATTTAGGCTTGGAGGAAGATGTAGTTGGTATTACGAAGTTTTGTATTTATCCTGATGAGTGGTATAAAACAAAATTTAGAGTAGGGGGAACAAAAAATGTTGACATTGAAAAAGTGAAATCTTTGAAACCAGATTTGATAATTGGTAACAAGGAAGAAAATACAGAAGCAGATATAATTGAACTTGAGAAAATTGCACCAGTTTGGATGAGCGACATTTATACACTTGAAGACGCGTATGAAATGATGTTTGAAATAGGTAAAATCTGCAATTTAAATCAGAAAGTGGTAGATTTAATAAATGAAATTAAAGGCAATTTTGTAAATCAATTTCAAAACCTAAAATCAAACAAAACAGCAATTTACCTTATTTGGAATGAACCTTTGATGGCTGTAGGTAAACAAACTTTTATCAATCAAATGTTGAAATTATTTGGATTAAAGAATTTATATGCAAATGAAGAACGTTACCCAATAGTTGACTTAAATGAAAGCTACGACGTTGATTTTGTATTATTGAGTTCCGAGCCATTTCCATTTAAGGAAGAACATAAAGTTGAATTACAAAAAAAGTTTCCAAAAGCGAAAATTATTTTTGTTGATGGAGAAATGTTTTCTTGGTACGGTTCGAGATTAAAACATGTTCCTGCTTATTTCACAGGACTAAAAAAGGAATTTTTTTAATATTCTCCTTGTAAAGTCAAGTAAAAACGAAGAAATTCGTTGTAGACATATTTCTTTTCCTTAAATTCTATTTTACCTGAAATGGCAACCTTGTTATTTTTTGGTATCGCTTCTAAATTAATAGATTTTACCTTTTCAAACATGTTTTTCGATGCTTTAAAAGGAGGGAACATTCCAACAACGGAATTAATTAAAAAACCTCCACCTTTTATTGTCGTTAGGTTTGTGATTTCACCACTTATAGAAAATAAAGACTTACTTTTTCTTCTAACAACTTTATTTTCGTGATTTCCTATAAAGAAAGTTGTTCTGTCAATTGAGTCAATGAAATAATTCAATTTTCCTGCATGAATTACATTTTTTTCTTTTTCAAAACCAAATTCATTTAAATAGGTCAAATCTTTAAAGACTTCATTAAAATTATATTCTTCTTTGAAAGTTAATAGTAAATCAAATAACGGTGTGAAAATTACTCCTTTATCTGTCTCCTGAATTTCCACACCATAATAATTCATAGAAATGCGATCAATGCGTTTAAGTGAAATTCCAATTTTTATCAGATAGGCTTGTAAACTGTCCTGCATTGCGTTTGATATCAAGGAGTTTTCTATATGTAAACCATTTGGAATCAGTGTCCAGTTAGAAGTTTGATAGTTTTTAGAATACGTCGTAAACTCTCCATTGAGTTGCATTTCATGGTCTTTAATTTCAGAATCTATATTTCCGTTTTTAACTTTGAATTCATCATTGATTTTAAAATCACGAAGCGTAACATTGAATAATTCTTTTTGTTTTCTATCTGTTTTGCTTTTAGATTTACTTTTTAAGTTTTGAAGAAATAATTTTAATTCCTCTTGATTAATTTTTTCTTTCCCAAAATAATTCGCTATGAATCCAATGTTTTCTTTTCTCAAACAAACTTGATTTTTGGAAACAAGCTTAACTACATTAGAATCAAAATTGTCAGGATTCATTAGGTCGAAAACTACCACATAAGCTTGACCTTCTTTATAATCTATTCCGTAAACTGTAAAATCTTGCGTGAAATCTATCCCAAAAATATTCGTAGAATTATCATCAGTGCGTTGTTTGTTTAAAAATATTTCGAATACATTTAATAATTCTTGGTCTCTAGAATTAAAAATCAAACTGTAAGTGGCAGATTTAATAAAATCCTTAACTTTCATCGTGAAAACAAAATTTGCTTTTTCAGGAATATAGTTATTGATTTCTTGATTTGATTTATTTAAAACGGTTGCGTAGAAAAACAAGCCAACCCAAAGAATTAATAATCCTAAGAGTACTGGAAGAGATTTTTTTATGCGACTTATTATTTGCATCGGCATAAAGATAATATTTTAATGTTTACCTTTGCAAAATGGGAAAAATATTGTTGTTCATACTTAAAATTTTCGGTTGGAAAATTGATCCAAAATCACCTGAAGGAATTAAAAAAGCTGTAATTGTTGTTGGTCCTCACACATCCAATTGGGATTTTGTAATTGGTAAAATAGCATTTATGAATTATGGCTTGTCTGGAAAATTTCTGATTAAAAAAGAACTTTTCAAAGGGCCAATGGGTTGGATTTTAAAAGCAATGGGAGGAATTCCAGTCGATAGAAAAGCAAATAATAATTTTACGGAACAAGCAGTTTCTTATTTTGAAAATAATGAAACGATGTTTATGGTTTTTACTCCTGAAGGAACAAGGAGTTACAATCCAAATTGGAAAAAAGGATTTTATTACATCGCATTAAAGGCAAAAGTTCCGATTTACATCGCATACATGGATTATGAAAAGAAAATAGGCGGTTTCCATTCGTTGTTTCAGCCAACTGGTGATTCAGATGCTGACATTCAAAAAATAAAAGATATTTTAAAGAATTACAAAGGGAAATTTCCTGAAAAGGGGATTCGTTAGTTATTAGTTAGGAGTTATTAGTTATGAGTTATTAGTTAGGAGTTATTAGTAGTATTTAATTAAAAACTACTCACTACTCACTACTCACTACTCAGTATAAACTACTCACTATAAACTACTTCTTAATTAGTCCTGTTTTTTTATCGTAACCGTAAGGACAATGTTTACAGCCACTTTTACAGCAATATCCACGTTTTAAATGATGTTTTTCAGTAAAAACGATATATCCTTCTTCGCTGTAATAAAAATCTTCTGGCTCTAAACTCTTTTTTTTGGAAAAAGATGAAAAATCGTCGTTCATGTTGCAAATTTACAGTTAGTAAACACTATTTTTGTAAAAATGTTCAAATTAAATTCAGTTTTTGATACTAGTCGTTCAATTTTGCAAGAAATTGATATTCCAGAATTTAAAGATTTTGCTTGTAAATTGTTTGTCAAAAGAGATGATTTAATTCACGAAGAAGTTTCAGGAAATAAATGGCGGAAATTAAAATACAATATCCCTCAGGGACAACAGAATAGGGCAGAAGGCATTCTAACATTTGGTGGTGCCTATTCAAATCACCTTGTCGCAACAGCTTCAGCATGTCATCAATTGGGGATAAAATCTATAGGAATTGTGCGTGGAGATGAACTAAATTGTGAATCAAACGACACTTTAAAAAAATGTGCAAATTTGAATATGGAATTGCATTTTTTCGACAGAATGAATTATGCCATGCGGAATGATTATGAATATTTAAAAGAGTTGAAGGAAGATTTTCCAAATTATTACATTGTTCCTGAAGGTGGTGCTAATTTTTATGGAATGGTCGGTTGCCAAGAAATTTGGGACGAAATTCCATTTCAAGTGGATCATCTATTTGTAGCTCAAGGAACAACAACAACAAGTTGCGGTTTACTTTTGGGAAATAAAAATTCCACAAAAATTCATGTAGTTCCCGTTTTGAAGGGATTTGACGCAAAAATGGAAATGGAAAAAATGTTGTACTTGGCAACTTTTGACAATGAAATAAGCGAAGAATACCTTGAAAATTGTATCATTCATGGAGAAAATCATTTTGGAGGTTATGCTAAACATACACTTGAGTTGATTTCATTTATTAAACGAATGTTTTATGAGTTTGATTTACCTTTAGATCACGTTTATACAGGGAAAGCATTTTTTGCGCTTTACGAATGGATTAAAAATTTAGAAAACAAAGATGATTTAAGAGGTAAAAATATTGTTTTTTTACATACTGGTGGACTTCAAGCTTCACACTTTTACAAGGAAGATTCCAATTCCCAATAAATGATTCGTTTGTCATCGCCGACACTAATAAATTCTAGTTCTGATTTTTTATAAAGTGCGTTTACAGCATGGGAATGTCCTCCATCTTTTCGCTCAATTTTTTGAATCACTTTTAAACTTTTGGAATCCCATAATTTGATTGACTTATCGCGACTTGCAGTGATAAATAATTTTCCATCATCTAAAAATTGAATGTCGTATATCCCAAAATTATGAGCTGGGATTTCGATTTTTAGCTCAAAAGTTTGATTGTCCCAAATTCTCAAAAAGCCATCTTTTCCACCTGAAAAAATTAAATCATTTTGAGGTGAAATGCAAATACAATTGCAAGCTAATTTATGAGCAGAAAATGAAGTTATTTCATTGAAATGAGTTGTTTCAAAGATTTTTAAATCACCATTTTGGCATGCCAAATATATTTTTTCACCATCAGGAGAAACGAAAACAGATCTAATTTTCCCTGTTAACAAGGGTAAAAAAAGCAATAAATCCCAACTTTCCGAATTCCAAATAGCTAAATTACCATCAGCATCTGAAGTATAAACCTGCTTTTTGATTTGATTTTCAGTGATTTCAAATATGGCAGATTTATGTTGCGTAAAATGTTTGATTTCGGTTTTAGATTCTAAATCAATGACATGCATAGCGCCTGAACTAGTGCCGATAACAAAATGTTTATGAGAGTTTAATAATTTTACTTTGTAAATGCTTTTTTCAGCTTTGATAGCAAATCTTTCTTGGACTCCTGTAATCAGATTCCACTTTGCAGCAAAACAATCACCAGAACCTGTAAAAACAAAATCATCATATCCGTCAACAGAATAAATTGCACCAGAATGACCTTTGATTTCGAGTCTTTTCTTGAGATGCATAGGGAAATTAATTTTCTTCTACCAATTCTTCTTCGTCGCTATCAACTTGCTTTAAGCGATCTGCGTAATCTTTTGGTAAAAAGTCAAAGAAAGTATCACCACGTAAACCTAAGCGCAAACACTCTAATGGAATAACATCATTTGAAGCGATATTTCCTAAATTTACATCTGCACCAAATAACTTGATAAACCAAACTTGCTGATTCTTCTGAGGAGCTTCCCATAAAATATCTTCAGGTTTAATTTTCGCGATAATTTTATTGATTAACATGGTGTGAGCAGTTCCGTTAGGACGAAAAACACCAACATTTCCAGCCTCACGACCTTCAGCAATCACTTTCCAAGATCCAGCTTCTAATTCGTTTTTCATCATTTTAATCCATCTGTTTGGACTGATTAAAATTCCTGAATCTTTTGAGCCAACTTCTGACATTACAACTCTGTCTTTGGACATACGACGAATCAATTCACATTTTTCATCGTGATTTATTATGATTGAACCATCGGAAATTTCAGCTAATTCAAGATCATATTTATCCAATAAACGCAAATAATCTTCAAACTTTCCACGAGCGTAAAATGCTTCAAAGAGTGTACCTCCAAAGTAAGTTTTAATATTATTGTCTTTGTAAAGTTTTAATTTTTCTTCTAAGTTTTTAGTGACGTACGAAGTTCCAAAACCAAATTTCACAACATCAGTTAAATGTCCATTTGCTTCAATAAAATGTTCTGCCTCTCTTAAACCTAGTCCTTTATCCATCATCATTGTGATGCCTTTGTTTCTAGGTTTTACTTCTCTATTTGGTATGTATGGTAATTCGAAATTCATAATAAAATTTAAGGGAACAAATTTACAATTTTTTGTTCAGTTTCAAGGTCTGGATAAAAAGAAAATATTTTTCTCGCTCTTTCCGTATCTTCTTCAATGCAAGAAATCAATCTAAAGATCGCTTCTTCCTTGTTGTTTGTAATCCATTTTAGGTTTATTGTAATCAACTCTTTTTCAAATTCTAGTTTAGGGGAAACTTGCACGGAATCCATGAATTTTACTGCTTTGTTGACCAATTCATTTTCAATCAAATATTCTAAATAATCAGTTAATGCTTCCTCATTTGAATTATCCAAATCTAAAGCTTTCAAATAAGCTTCTTCAGCTTTTTCATAGGCCTCAATTTTTTCAAAAGCACCGGCCAATACATGATAAAATGAACCATTTTCAGGATCTAATTCGATTGCTTTTTCAATTAATTTGATTCCTTCGATGGTATTTTCTTCTAAATCTGCAACAATTCCAAGTCCAAGCCATGCTTCAGGTAAATCTGGAATAAACTCAATACTTCTATGATAATAATGTTTAGCTAAATCATAGTTTTCTAATTGTTCATAACATTCTCCAATGTAACACAATGCCAAACCATCTTCACCATCAATTTCCATGCATTTTTCAAAATTCTCAATAGAAAGTTGATATTTCTCCATCGATAAATACGCATTTCCTAAATTGAAATAAGCAGGTGAAAAGTCTTGATTTATAAGTAAACAATAATCGTAAGCCCAAACAGCTTTTTCGAAATTTTCCAGTTTAGAAGAGGCATTTCCTAGGTTGTACCAAGCAGTAAATGAATACGGATTTTCGTCAATAAAATTAGAATAACATTCGATTGCTTTTTCAAAATCCGCAATTTGGTCATAACAGAAAGCCAATTCATATATCGCTCCTTCGTTATGAGGATTTGATTTTATAGCTTCGTTTAAAACGCTTATGGCACTTTGAAATTCACCTTGATTCTCATATTCCATCGCCAAATCCAAGAAAATTTCATCACGATCTTCTTTTTCTGACAATTCTAAAGCTTCTCTGAAATATTTTATCGCCCTTTTTGAATCACGTAATTGACTAAAAATCGCTGCTTTTGTAAGGAAATACTCGCAACCCGGTTTTTCTTTTTTCTCGATTAAAGCTAATAAGTCAAGTGCTTCCTTCAACAAACCTTGTGCTGAAATAGCTTGAGCTTTTCTTAAAATAAATAAAGTGTCATAGGGGTATAGTTGCATACCTAAATCCGCACAAGCACTAGCTTTGGTGTAGTTACCATTCATTAAAAAATGGTCAATCAAAATTTCTATTTGGTCGCTGTCGATAAAACCAATTGGTTCTCCTTGCAACGAGCGTTCAAATCTATCCAAATATTCGTTGAAATTTCCATCGTTATAATCTTCGTCGTCGTCTTCAAACATATATTTCAACAAATGAGTTTATCGTAAATTTACGTAAAATTAATTAATTTCCAAAACTTTTCCAACTTAACTTTTCAACAGGAAAAGGTTTTTAACTTCATTTGGGCGTTCCCTCTTGGCGCGATGGAATCGCTTTTTCGGTCAGGCTTTCCATTCCAATCTTTTGCTGTCACAAAAGGATTTTCATTGCAATCCCTAACGCAGGTTCCAACTTTAAAATTAAAAGTTAAAAAGAAAATTTATTTTCGTTTAAAAATTGGTACAGTCGAACAAGGTTCCCCATACATGATACTTTTGGCTGTTGGTTGAATTTTTTTCATTAATTCAGTCATGGCAAAAGCGGGTGAAGTTATGTCAGCACAGCCTTTAATGATATATCTTTTGGATTCAAATTCTGGTAAATCTACATCTAACGCAGCAATTTTTTCCTGGATCAAAACTTTTTCTAAATCAGCTTTCGAACTTACAATATAATGATTTACAATGCCTTCCAATTTTGAAGCTACTAACATAAAAGCCCAAGTAGGAACGATTGCATCCGCTGTACAATGAATGTAAACATTTTTGCCCTGATATTGAGACCAATCGTGTTCTTGCATGGCTTCTCTGAATTCTTTTTCTTTCAAGACCAAACCTTGCCACAAATAATTTTCTAAATTAAACTCTAAAATACTATTTTGATTCGCTTTAAAATCAGCTAAATCCATTGAAATTAATCCACTTTCGGCAACTTTATTTCTGATTTCTTCCATAATGATGACTTTTCTAGCTTTTAGATTTTTTACAAAATTACGTGTTTTGGAGTTACAAATTATTTATTATGCTTAATTTCGACAAAAAAATCAAAAATGAGTTTCAAAAAGGTACTTTTTATTTTCAGTTTAAGTTTACTTGTTTTATCTTGTTCCAGTAAAAATAAGCTACTTGGAACATGGAAATTGAGTAATGTTGACATTGAAAAAGCAATTAAAGTTTTTCCTGAAGATCAGCAAGAATTTGCAAGAGGGATGATGAATCAAGCTTTCAAAAATGTTAAAGGAAAAATGAAAATTACTTTTGAAGAAGGAGGTGTTTATCAAATGCAAACACCTTTGCTTGATGGCGAAATTAAAGTAGAAAAAGGGAAATGGTCACTGAGTAAAGATTCTAAAAAACTTTTTTTAACAAATCCAGATTC